>DASSIZ010000074.1 GCA_035691485.1 Terriglobales bacterium | reverse complement strand
TGCGCACCGGCATGAGTTGGGCCGATTCTTTCCGCCCCAACGCTGAAGCTTGGTTTGACCGGCAGATGAGTTCTCTCGCCGAGTTCGATACGACCCTTACCCTGTGCTTCACGCCCGAGCACCTCGGCATCGTGCCGCACTACACCAGCCCGCCCAAGGACCCGCAGGACTTCGCGGACTTTGCCGCCTGGGCCGTGAACCGGTATGCCACTCCGGCGGCATTGCAAGCGCCACTGGCATCCGGCTTCGCCGGCGAGCGGGTTCAGGTAGGAGCGCAACGCTGATGAGCAAGAAAGTCCTGGTTACCGGAGGAGCGGGATTTCTAGGTTCTCACATGGTTGACGCCCTGCTGCGGCGCGGCGACTCGGTTCGTGTGTTCGACAACCTTACTCCCCAAGTCCATCCCGCCGGGCTCCCCGATTATCTGCCGCGTGACGTGGATGTCCTCCGTGGCGACATGCGCGATGCCGACCGCCTGCGCGACGCCGTTCGCAACGTGGACGTCATTTTTCATCTTGCGGCCGCCGTCGGCGTCGGCCAGTCCATGTACGAGATCGCCCACTATGTCGGTGTGAATACCCAGGGCACGGCGAATCTCTTGCAGCTCTTGCTTGATACCAAGGTCAAAGTCGAAAAATTGATTGTGGCTTCCTCCATGTCCATCTACGGCGAAGGGCGTTATCTCTGCTCCTCGTGTGGAGAGGTGGCCCCCCCGGTCCGTTCCCAGCAGCAGTTGCTGCGCAAGGAATGGGACACGACCTGCCCGCGTTGTGACTGTACGCTGACGCCGTTGCCTACCGGCGAGTCCAAGCCCTTGCAGTGCAGCTCCATTTATTCCTTGAGCAAGAGAGACCAGGAAGAGATGGCGCTCTTGTTCGGGCGCACCTACGGCCTTCCGGTGGTCGCGATGCGGTACTTCAACATCTATGGCCCGCGCCAGGCGCTGTCCAATCCCTATACCGGCGTCGCGGCCATCTTTGCCTCGCGCCTGCTCAATCGACGCGCGCCGATGGTCTTTGAAGACGGTCGCCAGAAACGCGATTTTGTCAGCGTGCACGATGTTGTGCAGGCGAACCTTCTCGCCATGGAACGCGAGCAGGCCAATGGCATGGCTTTGAATGTCGGTTCCGGAGAGCCCGTCACCATTGAACAAGTGGCGCAGGTGCTCGCAATCGCTCTTGACACGGTCATCCCCGCCGAGATCACGGGGAAATATCGCGCCGGCGATGTTCGGCATTGTTATGCCGACATCTCGGCCGCCGGGCGCGTATTGGGCTACAAGCCCAAAGTTCGTTTTGCCGAAGGCATCCGCGAATTGGTCCAGTGGCTGCGCGAGCAACCCGCCGAGGACCGCGTCGCGGAGGCCACGCAGCAGCTCGGGGCCTACGGTCTTACCGCCTGAGAGGCTGCGAACAATTGGAATGAAAGAGACGGCCATGAAGAAAACAGATCGTTTCCGATCTGTCGTCATCTTCGGGGGGGCCGGCTTCATCGGGTCGAATCTGGCCCATAAGCTGCTCGAGACGACAGACGCGAAAGTACAAATCTTCGACAACCTCTCTCGCCCCGGTGTGCGCAACAACCTGCACGCCTTGCAAAAAGCGGCCGGGAATTCCGGGCGCCTGCAGATCACCATCGGCGACGTTCGCGATGCCGCCATGGTCGATCGCGTCGTCCGTTACGCCACCGAGATCTATCATTGCGCCGCGCAGGTTGCGGTCACCACCTCGGTTAGCGATCCCCGCCTCGACTTCGACGTCAACCTGCTGGGCACCTTCAACGTGCTGGAAGCGGCGCGCAAGCACGGTCGGCGTCCTTTCATGCTTTTCACCTCCACCAACAAGGTGTACGGCGAAATGGCCTCGCGCCAGGTCGTTCGCCAGGCCACGCGCTACGCCTACCGGAACTCCCAGGGCATTTCCGAAGCGGAGCCGCTCGATTTCCACTCCCCGTACGGCTGCTCCAAGGGCGCCGCCGACCAGTACGTTCGCGACTACTCCCGCATCTACGGCATTCCGACCGTCGTTTTCCGCATGTCGTGCATTGCCGGCGCGCGCCAGTTTGGCACTGAAAACCAGGGCTGGGTCGCGCATTTCCTGTACTCGGCATTGCAAGGAATTCCATTGACCATCTACGGTGACGGACGCCAGGTCCGCGATGTGCTGTCCGTCGATGATCTCGTCCGCGCCTTCGATGCGGTTCGCGACAACCTGCCTCTCACGGCCGGGCAAATCTACAACGTGGGCGGCGGGCCGGCGAACACCATTTCTTTGCTGGAACTGATGGCACTCATCGCGGACATCACCGGCACGCGCGTCGAATACGAAACCGCCGAGCGCCGTCCCGGCGACCAGCTCATCTACGTCACCGATTGCGGCAAGCTCCACCGCGATACCGGCTGGGAGCCGCGCTTGAGCGTACGTCAGACTTTGCAGAGCGTCTTTAACTGGTGGAAGCGCAATCGCGACCTGTTCCAGCCGGCCGAGCAGCCGGAGCGCGCCGCCGCCAACCTGCTGGAACTTCCGGGGGCGGCATGAAGTTTGCCCTTGTCAATCCCAACTGGGACTTCACAGGCTCCACTTATTTTGGCTGCCGCGATCCGCACTATCCGCTCGAGTTGCTCTTCGCCGCCGACCAGATTCGCCAAGCCGGACACGAGCCTTTGTTGGTTGACGCCCAGGCGGACATTCTGAACACCACCGAAACCAGGCGCCGCATCGACGCCTTCGCTCCCGATTTCCTCGTTATCCCGACCGCGCCTTCGTATCTGTTCTGGCGCTGTCCGCCCCCGGAAGTTCGTGTTCCGAAGGAGTGGTTCGCCGCTCTTGGCAGTAAAGCCGTTAAGGTCGCCGTTGGACCCCACACCTCCGCCACCCCGCTTCCCGCCATGCGCAAAATGGACGTGCAGGTTGGCATGCGCGGCGAAATCGACATCACCTTGTCGCAACTTGCCTCGCAACCGTGGCAAACCATTGACGGCTGCTGCTGGCGCGATGATCACGGAGACCATTTTTCTCCCACCCTTGGGGTCGCGGACATGAAGGCGCTGCGGGCGCTTGACTTTCATGACTACGACGTCGCGCAGCACCGCCACCGCCACCACGTTTTCTCCGGGGAAGGGTGCGGCGCCGAGCTCGAATTCGCGCGCGGCTGCCCATGGTCCTGCAATTTCTGCAATAAGACATTATTCCGCAATAAGTTCCGCGAACGCGACGTGGACCAGGTCCTGCTCGAAATCGACCGCCTGATCGCCCGCGGCGTGGACTACGTTTACTTCATCGACGAGATTTTTGGCGTCGGAAAGAACGTGCGCACGTTGCTGGAAGGCATCGCGGAGCGGGAACTCAGCATCGGTTTTCAGAGTAGGATTGATCTTTGGGACGAGGATAGCCTGGACCTGCTCGGCCGCGCCCACTGCATCTCCATGGAGTGTGGCATCGAGTCGATTACCGACCACGGCCGCGATCAACTGAACAAGGGCTGCCGCATGAGCACGGAACGCTTGACCGAACTGCTGGTCTACGCGCGGCAGCGCATCCCGTGGGTGCAGGCCAACCTCATTCTGACCGAGCACGACGACAAGAACGAGATCCGCCGCTGGCAGGAGCACCTGAAGTCGCAAGGCGTCTGGGTCAGTGAGCCCGTGCCCATGTTTCCGTTTCCGGGCACGCCGCTGTACGCGCAAATGTTTGGCCCGCCCGACGACCAGGCCTGGGAACGCGCGCACCATTACTACACCTCCGCGTTCTCCGCGAAAGGCTTCAGCGACATCCAGGAACAGAAGCCGGCGTCGATTGAGGATCTGGAATGCACCTGCTAGTCACCGCCGATACGCTCGGTGGAGTCTGGACTTACGCTCGTGAGTTAGTGACCGGTCTGGCGCGCCGGGGCGTGCGTGTCACCCTCGTCAGCCTCGGCGAAATTCCCACCGCCGAGCAATGCGCCTGGATGGAAGGCCTGCGCGGCCTCGACTTCCGCCCCACCGCGTTTCGCCTGGAATGGATGCAGGAAGCCGAGCAGGACCTGGACAGCTCGTCCGAGTTTTTGCTCTCCGTGATTCGCGATGCGGCGCCCGACCTCGTCCACTTCAACCAGTTCTGCTACGGCGCGCTCCCGCTCGACATCCCCCGCGTGGTTGCCGCCCACAGTGACGTGCTCAGCTGGTGGGTCAGCGTGCACGGCGAGGAGCCCCGCCATACCAGGTGGCTACGCTGGTACCGCGATGTTGTTACTCGCGGCGTTGCCGGCGCCACCGCCGTCGTTGCCCCGTCGCGCTGGATGCTGGACGCTGTGGGCGCGTACTATGTCCGCCCGGCGCAGGGCACGGTGGTTTACAACGGCCGCAATCCCGGCCTCTTCAACCCCCACGGCACAAAGGATGACCTCGTCCTCTCGGTCGGACGTCTGTGGGATTCGGCAAAGCAGGTCACGCTGCTCAGCCAGTGCGAGCAAAAGGCTCCCGTGCTCATCGCCGGCTCCGACAAGCATCCCGACGAAGTCCTGCGGGGAGCGCGTCCCGCGTTTCCTGCGCGCCGCCGCATGCAGTTCACGGGCGAGCAGTCCGAAAACCGGCTTTCACATCTCTACAGCCGCGCTTCCATGTACGCCGCCACCTCCCGCTACGAGCCGTTCGGACTCGCGCCCCTGGAGGCCGCCTTCTCCCGTTGCGCCATCATCGCCAACGATATTCCCACGTTCCATGAAATCTGGGGCGATGCCGCCTGCTACTTCCGTTATAACGACGCCGCCGATCTCGCGCGCGCCATCGCACGCCTGCAAAGCGATCGCGAGCTGCGGCTCACCTACGCCAATCTTGCGTATCACCGCGCCCGCCAGCGCTATACCGCCGAGCGCATGGTCGACGACTACATGAATCTGTACGAATCCCTGGTACCGACTGGAGCAGCCGTCGCATGAGTCAGTCGCTGAACATTCATTTTTTCGCGCATTCCTGGGTTTCCGACTGGAACCACGGCAATGCCCACTTTCTCCGCGGGCTGGCGCGCCAGTTGATCCGCATGGGCCATCGCGTGACCTGTTATGAGCCGTTGGGTTCCTGGTCCCTGTCCAACCTGGTTCGCCAGGAAGGCGAGCTTGCCATCAGTTCGATCGATGAGTTTCGCCGTGTCTATCCCGATCTCAACATTCAATTCTTCAACAATGACGCCCAATTCGCTGAGTTCGCGCAATCTCACTTGCGCAACGCCGATGTCGTCATCATCCACGAGTGGACCGATCCCATCGTCGTCAACACCATTCTCGGACTCAAGCAGAGCCTCGGTTTTCGCGCGCTGTTGCACGACACTCACCACCGCGCCTATACCAGCGCCGCCGAGATCCTTAAATTCCGCCTCGATCTTTTTGACGGGGTGCTCGCTTTCGGCGAAGCCATCCGCCGCATTTACGTGGAAGGCTTCGGCGTGTCCCGCGGCTGGACGTTTCACGAGGCCGCTGACGTTGACACCTTCAGGCCCCTGCCGCTGGAAAAACGCGATGACCTGGTCTGGATCGGCAATTGGGGCGACGAGGAGCGCACCCGGGAACTGCAGGAATTCCTCGTCGAACCCGCCCTCCAGCTCCGGCACCGCAGTTTCGTGGTCCACGGCGTTCGTTATCCCGACGCCGCCCGCCGCAACCTGGCGAATGCCGGCATCGACTTCCGCGGCTACGTCCCCAATCTCAGCACGCCCGCGGTCTATGGCCGCAGCCGGTTGACCTTGCACGTCCCACGCCGCCAGTACACCAACGGCCTGAGCGGCATCCCCACCATCCGCGTCTTTGAGGCCCTGGCCTGCGGCGCGGCCTTGTTGTGCTCGCCATGGATCGATGCCGAGGGCCTCTTTCGTCCCGGGGAAGATTACGTTTGCGTTGCCGACACCCGTGCCATGGTCGCTGAAATTGAGCACCTTCTGCGCGACGAGGGGGCTCGCCGCCAAATTGCCGACAACGGCCTGCAAACCATTCGCCGCCGCCATACTTGCGCTCTTCGTGCAGAACAGCTCCTGGACATAATCGATGAATTGGGCAGAGAGGGACCACTTCGGTGACACGCTTTGGGAAGGGCACGGCTTCAGCCGTGCCGAACGAACTCTTTGCGGGGAAGGGCACGGCTTCAGCTGTGCCGAAACCAATTGTCTGATTGTCATTCCGAGGGGCTTTAGCCCCGAGGCATCTCGGTTTCCTGAACTGCACTTATGAAACTGTTCATCTTCGGCTCCAGCCTCACTTCTTCTTATTGGAATGGCGCCGCCACTTATTACCGCGGCATCTACAAGAACCTGCACGCGCTCGGGCACGACATTACCTTTGCCGAACCCGATATCTATGGCCGCCAGCGGAAGCGCGATGCCGGCGACATTGATTACGCTAGCATCCGCGTTTACCAGACCCCGTCCGAACTTGAGCGCATGCTCGCTCAGGCCTCCGACGCTGATCTCGTCGTCAAGCACAGCGGCGTCGGCGCCGATGATGAATTCCTGGAGCGCGCGGTTCTCGATCTGCAATCTGCCTCGACCCAAGTCGCTTTTTGGGACGTCGATGCCCCCGCCACTTTGGCTCGCGTCGAGGAAAATCCCGGCGATCCCTTCCGCCCTCTAATCCCCGCCTACGACTTCATCTTCACCTATGGCGGCGGGCCGCCCGTGGTCGATCACTATCTCAACCTGCGGGCGCGCAACTGCCACCCGATTTACAACGGGCTCGACCCCGAGACGCACCATCCCGTCGCACCGGATCCAGCGCTCGCCTGCGACCTGGCGTTCGTCGGACATCGCTTGCCGGATCGCGAGCGGCGTGTCGAAGATTTCTTCCTGCGCGCCGCCGAACTCGCTCCCGACCTCAAGTTCATCCTGGGCGGTGAAGGCTGGCAAGGGAAGCCGCTGCCGGACAACGTGCGTTGGATCGGACACGTCGCCACCGGAGATCACAACCGCATCAATGGTTCAGCGCGCATGGTGCTCAACATCAACCGGGATTCCATGGCCAATGTCGGTTTCTCGCCGCCGACCCGCATCTTTGAGGCGGCCGGCGCGGGCGCTTGCGTCATTACCGATAGCTGGCCCGGCATTGATCACTTCTTCGATCTTCGCCGCGAGATTCTGGTCGCCCCTTCGGCCGAGGGCGTTGTCCGCTGGTTGCGGACTTTGAGCGAAGACGATGCGCGCGAAATCGGTGGGGCCATGCGCCTTCGCGCGCTGCGTGATCATTCCTACGCGCTGCGTGCGCGGCAGGTGGACACCATTTTGGCAGCCTCACGCATCACTGAAATGGCAAAGGCAAGCTAACTGAATACTGGAAACTGGAAACCGGAAACTGTTTTATGAAGATCGTTATTTTTGGCCTCTCCATTACGTCTTCCTGGGGCAACGGTCACGCGACCACCTTCCGCGCGCTGTGCAAAGCCCTGCACGCTCGCGGTCACCGCATTGTCTTCTTCGAGCACGATACCGAGTGGTACGCCAACAACCGCGATCTGCCCGAGCCCGATTTCTGTCAGGTCCGCATCTTTGACCGCTGGAACGACGTACTCCCCTTCGCCCGCGCCGAACTCCGCGATTGCGACGCCGCCATCGTAGGCTCCTATTTTCCTGACGGCATTGCCGCCATTGACGAGGTTCTCGACTCGCCCGCGCCGCACAAGGCCTTCTACGACATCGATACCCCAATTACCGTTGCGCAATTGCGCGAGCACGGCCGCGCCGACTACCTGCTCAAAGATCAGATCCCCGGCTTCGACGTCTATTTCAGCTTCACCGGCGGACCCATCTTGAAGGAAATTGAGAATCGTTTCGGCGCCCGTCTCGCGGTTCCACTCTACTGTTCGTTTGACCCCCTGCATTACCGCCGGTTTTCGGTGAACAAGCGTTTCGCTTGCGACCTCAGTTACATGGGCACCTACGCTCCCGATCGCCAGCCGAAGATCGAGGAGTTCTTCTGCTCTCCCGCGCGCCTGCTCCCGGATCGCAGTTTCATCCTGGCCGGCCCGCAATATCCCAAAATCATCCGCTGGCCTGACAATGTCCGCCGCATCATGCATCTAAACCCGCGCTGGCACAGCCGTTTCTATTCCTCCTCCCGCTTGACCTTGAACGTTACCCGTCGTGACATGGTCCGCGCCGGCTACTCGCCGTCGGTGCGTCTGTTTGAAGCGGCCGCCAGCGGCGCCGCCATCGCTTCCGACAATTGGCCCGGTCTCGACACCTTTTTCCGTCCCCAGCAGGAAATTCTTCTTCCCACCTGCGCCGAGGATGTTGCGCGCTATCTCACCGACCTCAGCGAGCAGGAACTCCGCTCCATCGGAAGTTCCGCCCAGGAGCGGGTTCTTGCTGACCACACCAATCATCGCCGCGCCATCGAATTTGAAAATGCCCTGGAATCCACAGCGAAATCCGCCGCCGAAGATTTCCTCATCGATTTTCCGGCCAATGCCGTCTAAGCGCCGGACCGCGCCAACGTTTCTCCTCGCCCGCGCATCTCTAAATAGGAAAGCCCTACCTGACTTGCTGGTCGCTGGCTCGTTTTAAAAACACGCTGTGGAAGTGTTGAGCGCGCGCTCGACAGTTCCACGCTATCTCGCGTTCCGAGGACCCATGCGTATTGCTCTCGTTGCACCACCGTTTATCTCCGTTCCGCCTACCGTTTACGGCGGTACGGAACTTTTCATTGCCCATCTCGCCGTCGGACTCAAGCAGCTTGGGCACGATGTCGTTGTCTACGCCAATGGCGAATCCACTGTCCCCGTTGCGCTCAAGTCGCTGTATCCCACCTCCGAGTGGCCAATCCAGGGAGAGGTCCACGGCAGTCTGAAGGACTTCAATCACAGTGCGTGGGCGATTGCGGACGCCCATGCCAACTGCGACCTGCTCCATCTCAATAACGCTCCCGGCCTGGTTTATTCGCGTTTTGTTTCCACTCCGTTCGTCTATACCATCCATCATCCCCAGGAACCTGCGCTCAGCAACTTTTACGGCTACTATCCTGATGTCACCTATGTCACCATCAGCGACTTTCAGCGCTTCCGCGAGACTATGCCGCGCATCAGCACGATTCACCACGGCCTGGACTTCTCGAAATATCGGCTCGTGACCGAAAAGCAGCCTTACCTTGCCTTCATCGGACGCATTGCCCCCGTCAAAGGCACTCACCTCGCCATCCAAATCGCAAAGCGGGCCGGGATTCCGCTCAAGATTGCCGGCGAGATCCAGCCCATAAATCAATCGTATTTCGATGCCGAGGTGAAGCCCCACCTCGACGGCGACTTCATCCAGTACATCGGAGAGGCTGACCTGGAAGCTAAGAACGAGCTTCTCGGCAATGCCACGGCCATGCTCTTTCCCATTCAATGGGACGAGCCCTTCGGCCTTGTCATGATCGAGGCCATGGCTTGCGGCACCCCAGTGATCGCCATGCCCGGGGGTTCGGTGCCCGAGATCGTGAAGCATGAGATCTCCGGTTTCGTTGGTCGCAATGTCGAAGAAATGGCGAAATACGCTCGCCGCGCCCCCGATTTTGATGCGGTGCAGGTCCGGGCTTATGCTGAGCGGGAGTTTTCCATCGAGCGCATGGTTCAGCAGTACGCCGACGTCTATGAGCGGGCCCTGGCCGGCGTTCCCGTAGCCCTGGAGAAAAAAATTCCTCAACGCGCTATTGCATGAGTACGCGCCTCTCCATTCCTGACGACGTGCTGGTGGAGATTTCTTCACCTCACGTCGAACCGCGCATTGCGTTCCAGGCGCTGGAACCGCGCAAGGTCAACAACCTGACCTTGATTGACGGCAAGACTTTCCTCTCTACAACCGTTGCCGGCGATATTTCGCCCGCGGGCGCGCCCGATGTCGGTTTTTTCCATGACGACACCCGCTTCCTCAGCAACATGGAACTGCGGGTCATGGGCAATCGCGCTGTCGTGCTCTCTTCCAACACCGAGAAGACGTTTGCCAACCAGGTTGAGCTCACGACCGGCAACATTGCCTTGCGCGAGTCCTTTGATCTTCCCGAAAACACCATTCATATCCGTCGCGAACAACTCCTCGCCTCTGACACCTTTTTCGACCGCTTGACCTTCGAGAACTTCAATCTCGTGCCCGTCAGCTTCGTGCTCGAGATCCATTACGATGCTGACTTCGTGGATGTCTTCCAGGTGCGCGGCTCCGCCCGCTCCGTGCACGGCCAGTACTACAAGCCGGTGGTCCGCGACCGCACGCTGGCATTCTTCTATCGCGGTCTCGATGGCGTGATGCGCCAGACCCAGATTGATTTTGCCCCGCAGCCGGCGCAGATCGAGGATGAGGTGGCGCGCTGGGAGATTAACCTGCCGCCGCTGCGCCAGATCCAGGTTACCGCCAGCGTTACGCCCTTCGTGCAGGGTGCGAAGAGCCGCGCCGGCAATTCCGACCAGGCCGCCAGCCTGCGCGCCCGCCGCGACGCCTTCGCCGCCTGGGAAAGCCGGTCCACCAATTTCCACAGCAGCAACGACGTCTTCGACTCCGCCCTGCGCACCGCCATCGGCGACTTCCATGCCCTCCAGATTCCTGACGGTGACCAGCACGTCGTCGCCGCCGGCATTCCCTGGTTCGCCACCATGTTCGGGCGCGATTCCATCATCGCCGCCTACCAGTCGCTCTCGCTCAACCCGCAGCTTGCCGTCGAAACCCTGCGCACCCTCGCGCATTACCAGGGCCGCGAAGTGAATGACTGGCGCGACGAGCAGCCCGGCAAGATCCTCCACGAGTACCGCACCGGCGAGATGACCCGCAACGGCGAAATGCCTTTCGGGCCCTACTACGGTTCCATTGACGCCACCCCCCTGTTCCTCATCCTGCTCAGCGAGACTTTCAACTGGACAGCCGACGAGAAGCTGGTTCGCGACCTGCTTCCCGCCGCCTATCGCGCCCTGGAATGGATTGCCAACTACGGCGATTTCGACGGCGACGGCTTCGTCGAGTACATCCGCCACTCCTCCCGCGGCCTCGCCAACCAGGGCTGGAAAGATTCCTGGGACGCCAACATGCATCGCGATGGCACGGTGGCGCGCCCGCCGATCGCGCTCGTGGAAGTGCAGGGCTACGTCTATGACGCCAAGTACCGCATGGCGTCGCTGTTGCGCGCCTTCGGCGACACCGTCAATGCCGAACGCCTCCGGCGCGAAGCCTCCGAACTCGCCAAGCGCGTGGAGAAGGCTTTCTGGATGCCCTCTCGCGGCTTTTATGCCATGGCGCTCGACGGCGAAAAAAAGCCGCTCCAGGTCATCGCATCCAATCCCGGCCACCTGCTTTGGAACCGCATCATCGGCAAGGAACGCGCCCGCGCTGTCGTCAACCGCTTTATGCGCGATGACCTTTTCTCCGGTTGGGGACTCCGCACCATGTCCGCCGAGGAGCGAATCTTCAATCCGCTCAGCTATCATCGCGGCTCCGTTTGGCCGCACGATAACTCGCTCATCGTTCACGGCATGGCGCTCAACGAATTCCGCGAGCCCGCTCTCCGTGTCTTCACCACCCTTTTCCAGGCGGCCCTTCGCTTCCGCGACTACCGCCTTCCCGAGCTTTTCTGTGGCGTGCAACGTCGCGAACACGACGATCCTGTCCACTACCCGGTTTCCTGCTCGCCGCAGGCATGGGCCTCCGGCGCCATGTTCCTGATGCTGAACTCCGTCCTCGGCATCCGCCCCAGCGCGCACAGAAAGGAACTCAACATCGTCAACCCGGAACTCCCCGACTGGCTTGAGTACCTCCAGGTTCGCAACCTCCGCATCGGTCAGAGCCGGGTCGGACTCGACTTCTCCCGCCGCGGCGCCCGCACCTTCTGCAATGTCGTGGACGTGGAAGGCGAAAAGCTCCTGGTCAATGTCGCCTTCAAAAAATAGCTTTTTCGCTGCTGGCTCAGCTATGCCCCCACGCACCCTCGCGCCCCTGTGTTACATCTATTGAGTCAGGAGGGATTCTGAATGGCTGAGGTGAAGATTACGATCCGCAGGAACGGCCCTTACCGGGTGGAAGCTTCGCCAGGTTCTGTCGATTTGGTCGATGCCGACGGCAACCCTTATGACCTCACCGCCAGGATGAAGGAAGGCAAGCTGGCTTTCTCCCTCTGTCGCTGTGGTGCCAGCGTGCAAAAGCCGTTCTGCGACGGCACTCATTCCAAGATCGGGTTCCAGGCTGCTGAAGCTGTGGTCCGGGCAGAAGAGCACCAGAAGTCCCAGCCCGTGGTGACCGATCCCACGGCCAGCAGCCCCGCCAAGGGATAGCGCCAGTAGCGGCAGAATTTGTTCCGCCCGACGGTTTTTTGAAGGGGCGCCGCTTTAGCCGTGCCGTCTAGAAGTACAGACAATTCTGCTTTCGCCTCTGGGGGGAATCGTCTCATGGCAAATCTCGATCGCTTCTCCGCCGTCCTCGCCTCTGCTCCTGCTCAACTCGGCGCCATTGCGGCGCAGGATGCGGCTTCGCATCCCAAGCCCGGCGCATGGTCGAAAAAAGAGGAACTCGGACACTTGATCGATTCCGCCATCAACAACTACGCCCGGGTCATTCGCGTGCAGCGAGAAGACGCCCCGGCTCTTCCCGGCTACGAGCAAAATGCCTGGGTCGAACGCCAGGGATACCAGGATCGCGATTGGAAGGAATTAATCTCGCTCTGGTCCGCTCTGAACCAGCACATGCTCGCCGCTGTCCGCCGCGTGCCCTCGTCCGCCCTGGCCCGCACTTGCACCATTGGCGGCGGCACGTCAATGACACTGGGATTTGTAATTGAAGACTACGTGGACCACATGGTCCACCACCTGCAGCACATCGGCCTCGCGCTCCACCAATTCCGCCGCGCCGAATCCGCCTACGCATGAACAAGAACTAAACTTTTGTCATCCTGAGCGAGGCGCCGAGCCAAAAGTCTTTCGAGTCCTTTGGCGACGAGACGAAACTACTCCGCGCTCTTCAACTTCAACCTGCTCTTGTTCTCTTCCAGAAATTCCTTCAGCCGGTCCGCCACTTCCAGCAGCCGGACCCACTGCTCGTAATACAACGTCACCGGAAACCGCCCCATCCCGTACACGCTTACCGCGCCCTTCTCGCTGACTCGGAATTCCAGTGCGCCGCTCCGCTTCGCGCCTTGTTGCTTTTCCAGCTTCTCGACCTTCGCCTTCAGTTCTTCATACGTCGGCTCTGCCATGATTGCCCTCTCCAGGAACGAATTGCGCAGGTTATGTTACAAGACCCGCTCATCGGCGGGTGGAATCGTGATTCGTCTCAGATGGTGAAGAGTTTCAAAGTAGGTTTAAACCCAAACTGGCTGGGAGCTAACAGCTGCGTTTAATGAATCGTCTTGGTCTTGCGACTCATGTAATCCATCAGCAGGTACTGGCCGAGCGTGTAGGGCGTTGTGAAGTACGCCTTCCCGCGGCACATCTCCGTCACCTTCTGCACGAATTGCACCAGGCCGTATTCGCTGGCCAGCATGAACGTGTTGATCATCACCCCGGCACGCTTGCACTTCGACACCTCTTCCAGTGTCTGGCTCACCACCAGCGGGTCCAGCCCGAATGCGTTCTTGTAAATCCGCCCGTCTTCCAGCGTCAGCGCCGACGGTTTCCCGTCCGTGATCATCACGATCTGTTTCATGTCCTTGCGCTGGCGCGCCAGCAGTCGCTGGGCTAGGCGCAATCCTTCGCGCGTGTTGGTGTAATACGGCCCTACCTTCACCCGCGCCAGTTGCGACAGCGGCACTTCCTCCGCCGAGTCGTGGAAAAGTATCAGCGACAGTGAGTCGCCCGGATACTGCGTCCGGATCAGGTGCGACAGCGCCATCGCTACCTTCTTCGCCGGCGTGAAGCGGTCTTCTCCGTACAGGATCATCGAGTGCGAGCAGTCCAGCATCAACACCGTCGCGCACGACGATTGGTACTCGCACTGGTGTACCTGCAAGTCGCTGTATTCCAGGTTCAGCGGCACCTGCAGCCCCTCGCGCTGGATCGCCGACGACAACGTCGCCGTGATGTCCAGGTTCAGCGTGTCGCCGAATTCATACGTCTTCGCCGCGCCGCTGGCTTCCACCCCCGTGGCCAGGTCGCGCGTGTCGTGACGTCCGAAGCTCGACTTGCCCAGCGAACCCAGCAGGTTCCGCAGCGTCTTGTATCCGAGGAAGTCCAGGCTCTTGTCGGTGATCTCAAACTTCGCCTGCGACTGGTTCTGCCCCACCTGCCCTCCCACCGACGACTGTTTCGACGGGTCCTGGGGTGGCTCGATGGAAATGAAGTCTTCCTGCTCCATTCTCTCCATCAGTTTTTCGATCAGCTCGTCCAGGGAACCGTCCATCTGCATCTGCCGCAGTTGTTCCTGCAGTTGCTGGTCGATGGCATCGCTGTTCATCAGCGCGTCTTCAATCGCCCGCCGCAACTCTTCCAGCGTCTGCTCGGCATCCTTCAGGTCCATGAACCCGTACGAATCCTGGAACCCGCTCTGCAGCAGGTAATCCGACAACGCGCTGAGCAGGTCTTCCATGCTCATCTCGCTCGCCGGATCCGGCACGTACTTGGTATAGGTAACCCGTTTCATGGCATCGTCTCAAGTTTCGAGGTGTCACGTTTCATGTCGTCAAAACCGCGGCTCTCAACCGAGTTCTTCCAACGTGAAACGCGAAACGTGAAACTTCCTGTGAACTCTAATTAAACGGGCGTCGACTTCGGAACGGCGGCTCTTCTCCCTTCATGCCACCGGCCTCGGCCCGGCGCGCCTGTTTCTCGCCCGCGCTGAAGACACGCTCCTCGTTGCGCCCGATTCGCTTATGCGCGTACAAACCTTCCAGCAGAAACTCCGCCGCCGAAACCTGTACTTCCGCGGGATCTTTCGGCTTCACGCCTACCGCGCTCACCTTATCGAGCAGACCCTGGATGTTCTTCACTTCCTCCAGCACCTTCACCGCCGCGGTTCCATCCTGGATCTGGATATTTCCGCCGAGGTCGAACCACTGCACGATCTGCTGCATGTTCTGTCCCTGGAAGTACTCGTCGTAGGTGTTCGCGATCGCCATGCGGATCAGCTCCCGCCCCACGTTGTCGGCGCCTTTCACCTCGCCTTCGTACTCCAGTTCCAGTTTTCCGGTGATCGCCGGCATGGCCGCATAAATGTCCCCGATGCGCGGCACCACCGTAGCTTCGCCGTGCGTGATGGCCCTTCTCTCGGCGTTGGAAATCACGTTTTCCATGCACGTAATGGGCAGCCGCTGGCTCACCCCGCTGCGCTTGTCAATCTTCTTGTCCTCGCGCGCCACGAATGCAATTCGCTCGATCACTTCGCGCACGTACTTCGGGATGTGCAGCTTGTATCCGTCGCGCTGCGCCCAGGCCTCCTGCGACGTGATCTCGATTCCTTCTTCCACCGTCGCCGGGTAGTGCGTCCGGATTTCCGAGCCGATGCGGTCCTTCAGCGGCGTGATGATCTTTCCTCGCGCCGTGTAATCCTCCGGGTTGGCGCTGAACACCAGCGCTACGTCCAGCGGCAGCCGGATCGGGTAGCCCTTAATCTGCACGTCGCCTTCCTGCATGATGTTGAACAATCCCACCTGGATTTTTCCCGCCAGGTCCGGCAGCTCGTTGAGCGCGAATATGCCGCGGTTCGCCCTCGGCAGCAGCCCGTAGTGCACCGTCAGCTCGCTCGACAGCTCGTGTCCGCCCTTGGCCGCTTTGATCGGATCGATGTCGCCGATCAGGTCCGCGATCGTCACGTCCGGCGTTGCCAGCTTTTCCACGTACCGGCTCTCCGGCGCCAACCATGCAATCGGCGTATCTTCGCCTTTGGCTGCGATCGTCTCCCGACACCGCCGGCAGATCGGCGCGTAAGGATTGTCGTGGATCTCGCAGCCGGCAACGTACGGCGTTTGCGGGTCGAGAAGGGAAGTAAGCGCCCTCAGGATCCGGCTCTTCGCCTGCCCGCGTAATCCGAGCAGGATGAAGTTATGCCGCGACAGGATTGCGTTCACGATTTGCGGCACCACCGTGTCCTCGTAGCCCACGATGCCGGGAAACAGGGTCCCGCCCTGCCGCAGCCGCGCGATCAGGTTCTCGCGCAATTCGTCTTTCACGCGGCGGCTGTTCAGGCGCGCTTCGGAATAGGAGGACTGGCGGAGCTGGCCGAGTGTCCGGGGAACATTCATTGCTTTGGGGAACCTCTCAAGGGGAACACCCTCACCTGCGGCGATTATACCCCCGCCGTATCACACGCTGATGTGATGCCTAAAACGCGCTCTGGATGCGGGATTACACCCGGTAGGAATGTTCGAAACTGCGCTCGACTCCTAGCCCCTAGCCCCTAACCCCTAGCCCCCTCTTTCACGCTGCCTGCTTCAGGCTGCCGCTGCGCCGCTCCGCCTTTTCGCGCGCGTGCCGGCTCTCGATCCAGCGTCCCGCAACCCGGTACAATACGCGATCCGCAAGCGCCTCCTCGGCTACCAGGCAGCGCGTGCACAGGCAAACGTAGGTGCGGGTACTGCCGCTGGCGCATTCGACGCGGACCTTCAGCGCATGACGCACTGCGGTCCGGCAGTTCGAGCACTTGCCCGCCCCGCGCGTCTTGTACTGCAGTTCGGCGTACCAGGACAGCAGTTCGTCCTCGCAACTCGCGAATGCAGAAGGCGCGCGCTCTGACAAGTCGCTGTATTCCCGCCACAGGGTGAAACATGCATCCAGTACGGCGGGAGCAAGTTCCTCTTCCAAGCGGATTTCCTGGCGCTGGGTGGCAGGGGCCGGTCGAAGCTCGAAACGGGTGGGGCAGGCCATTTCAATCCTCCGGGCCGCGTGGCGCGGCGACACCGGCGCAGCAGCAATGCCCTTGCCAAGTCCTTCAGCGCGTGTCTTTCGTAACTTAGGGTGGTTTGGCCAGGCCGGCCAAGGTACTTCTTACGTTGCGCTATGGGAAAATTCGCCTAACCGCGTGTGCAATTCGGTCAGCGACCCCACCCGGGCGTACCCCATTCCGCGATATGCGCCCGCTACATCCACCAGCACCGCCCCCATACCCGCTCCCTGCGCGCCAACATAATCGATGGAGTAAATGTCGCCGACGTAAAGGCTCTCCTCCGGCATGGCACCCATCGCCGCCAAGGCAGCTTGGAAGATGCGCGGATCGGGCTTTTCATATCCGCAATGCTGCGAATCGGTGAACGAGTCGAAGTAGGAGTCCAGGCTCAGCGTTTCGAACAGACGCCGTACGCTCCCGTCGGAGTTGCTGATCAGCCCCAGCCGATGCCCGTCTTTCAAGCGTTCCAGCGCCTGGCGCGCATCCGGCAGCACGCGGCGCCAATTCATTCCCGTCCTTGTTGCCGTAACCAGTGCGGAGCGAAGTTCAGCATCATCGTCGATGCCCAGCTCGCGAAACAGGTGCAGGTAATAGATGTCCCAGTATTGCGCGTCCACGGAATCATGTCGCGCGCGTGCCTCGTCCAACTCGCGCTTGGCATTCCGCTCGGCGGCGTGGAGCTGTTCCGGAAGAGGATGGTAATTTCGCTCGGCGAGCGCCGCCAGCGTGAGCCCGGGCTCAGGATAGACTATCGTCCCCCCGGCATCGAAAAAAATGGTCGTGAGTGCCACGGAAGAAGCTGTCGTCAATGTAACACAACGCTTTCCCCGCCGCGTCCGGCTGCGATGTGTGGAACCGAATTGATTCTTTAGAAAAATGTAGGGCCCGCTCAGACCCAGCCCTGTCCCAAGTTGGAATTGGCGCCCCGCTTCGCTCGCCAGCCGGATGCCGGCTTGTCGCAGGACGCTGGTATGCTTCTGAAGCGGCCCGAGCCGCTTTTCATTTACGGGTGCATTCATGGCGGACACCGTATTCGTCGCGGATCTCGAAGTCAGCAAAATCTTGGCCGCTGTTCTCGACCGTGACGGCAAAGTGCTGTCCCGAAGGGACGAGTCACTCGATGTCTCCAACCCCCTCTCTCCTGTGAAACAGTTATTGCGCATCGCGTCGGATCTGGGACAGGGACGCACCATGTACAGCGCAGCCGGCATTGCCGTTCGCGGCACCGTGCGCTCCGACGGCACCGTATCCGTTCCCGACCTGGCGGAGTGGGAAAAGGTCCCTCTGGGCCGGTTGCTGCACAGCAAGCTGCAGATCCCAGTCGTGGTGGAGAGCGCGCCCAACGCTGCCGCGCTCGGCGAAACCTGGCGGGGAGCCGGTCGCGGCAAGAAAGATGTCGTCGTCCTCACCGCCGGTGCCACGATCGGGGCAGGAATCATCAGCGGAGGACATCTGTTGCGCGGCGCTCACCACCTCGCCGGTTCCGCGGCCTGGATGGTAGTTTGCGACGCAGACGGCTTCCAGGTGCGCAAGTTCGGCGGCCTCCAGGCATTTGCCTCGGAGTCGGCCATTGTTCGCGCCGCCAGGAATGCTGCCGAAGCAGCCTCCGCTGGCGTTCTCGCCGAACGCCACCCCGAGGCATTTTCCGCCGACGAAGTCGCCGAGCTTGCGCGCCGCGGCAATTCAGCCTGCATGCAGATCTTTCGCCGTGTCGGAAAACTGCTCGGACTCGCCGTCGCCAACCTCATCAGTATTTTCGACCCGGAAGTCGTTGTCGTCGGCGGCTCGCTCGTTTCCGCGAGTGATCTGTTCTGGCACGACCTGACCCACACCGCGCTTGCCCGCTGTCATCCTGTCGCCGCCCGCCAGTTGCGAATCAGGGTCAGCGGACTGGGACAGGATGCCAATCTTCACGGCGCCGGATATCTGGCATGGCACAGCGCCAACCAGGCGTTGTCGTCATCCTTGGCCGAAGACCCGCGGCTCTCGGCAAAGAAGGTGAAAAGAAAAGTGCTCGCGCCTCGTGGCGAGGCGGTGGCCAGGTAATTTCGAAGGTGAGCGCGTAAAATCAAAGCTTGCTCCTGCCATGCCCCCGACCCTGCAAAAACTCCCGGCCTTTAATCGCGAACACCTCTTCGTCTCCGCCTGCGGCGCGTTGTTTATGTTCGGTGTCGTCTTGGTGCTGCTCGGCACCCTGTTCGGCATGCCGGAGATGCGCCAACGCCTCCAGGTGACCGACCTGGTCCGCCAGGGCGATCTGCAAACGCTGCTGCTGTTCGGCGTTCTGCTGGCAACGGTCATCTCCGGGCCGCTCATCGACCGCTTCGGCAACAAGCTGATCCTCGCCGCTTCCGCTTTCCTCGTCACCGTCGCGCTCGCCGGCATGGCTTTCGCCACAACCTACTCAGCCGCCCAGTTTTTCGGTCTGCTGCTCGGCGCCGGCGGCGGCGGACTCAACATGTCCGGCAATGTCCTGGTTTCCGACATCTTTGAAGAAGACCGCGGGGCGCGGCTCAACCTGGTGGCGGTCTTCTTTGGCGTAGGGGCATTGCTGATTCCGCTCGGCGCGGCCGCCGTCGGTTCCGCTCGCATGGTTGTCGTCATCCTCGCCGCCGCTGTGATTTCAGCCGCCTGCCTCGCCGCTTATCTCGTCCTTTCATTTCCGCCGCCGCACCATGGCAGCGGTTTCTCCTTCCGCGGCGCGGCGAAAGTGGTTCGCTATCCCGGCGTGCTGTTGTTTGCCTTTCTCCTCTTCTTCGAATCCGGCAATGAAGCCGCGATGATCGGCTGGACCTCGACTTGGGCCGGCGACATGGGCGCCACCGCGCGCTCCGCCACCCTCGTGCTGGCTCTGTTTCAAGCGATGATGATGGTGGGACGCATCGGCGCCACCCGCGTCTTGCGTGTCATCAGCGAATCTCAGCTGGTCATGATCAGCGCCGCCGGCGCATTGGTGAGCGTGGCCATCATTGCCTGTGCGCCCTCGGTCCCGATCCTGGCTGTCGGAGCCGCCCTGGCGGGTTTGACCTTTGCTGCCATCTACCCCACCATGCTGGCCATCGCCGGCAATCGTTACCGTAACTTTCCCGGCACCGTATTCGGCGTGCTGTTCTCCATTGGCCTATTCGGCGGGACAGTCTTCCCCTGGAGCATTGGTCACCTGTCCCAGTCCTTTGGATTTCGTGCGGGTACGGCGCTGCCGCTGCTGGGCGCAGTGATGATTTGCGCCATCCTGTTGCTGACTCGCGCCCGCGCCGGGGAGACAGCGGTGGTCGCCGATCAGGCTTCGGCTGAGGATTGAAGATCGCTTCCTACTTTGCGCCTAACCCCTAACCACTGATCCTCACGCGGTATCGCGAAGTTTTTCCGGCGCGCGCTTGGGAAACTGCTCCACTTCTCCTCCGCTCTCGGCAATCTCCAGCGGCAGGCGCCAGTTCGACGCCGACGCGTGCCCCGCCCCCATCCATCCATAACGTGTCAGCAGCGAGCCCGCAATTCCAGAAACGGCGGCCCAGCGCCGCAGCGTTGGCGAGCGCCAGCCCGCCAGTCGCAACGCCAGCGGCAACGGTCCGGAGAGCACTCCGCCGACACGCGTGATCCAGCCGCTCGCGCCTCGTTTCAACGGCTCCAGCGCGCGGTCGGAATCGGTTTCGATGCGGAATCCTTCGCGCGTTTCCATTCCCGCGGCCAGCAGCCCGAGCAAGTTCAGCGCCCGGCTGTCGCTGTGCCCCATCAGTTCCAGGATGCTGACCGCCGATTGCAGCCCTGACATCCCGAAGTGTTGTGGCAGTTCCTTGATGTGGCGGTTCCACAGCGGCACGGCGGTCGCGCCGATCAGTACGCCGGTATAGTTGTGGAAGGGAAGACCAAAAGCTAACGAGCCCAGCCGTCCGATGCCTCCGATGACGGAAACCGGGATCGACTTCCCCCACCGCCCTTCGAGCAAGTCGGCGAAACTGGCTGCGGCACTGAAATTGGCGAACGCCGCCAGAATCCACGCCCCCATCGACATCGCGCTCTGCGGCTTGAAAACACGCAGCATGTTCAGGAAACGGCTCGGGCGCCCCAGGTCCCACACCAGCAACCCCGAGGATGCGACCGCGCCGCCCAGCGCGAGCCAGCGGGCGTGGTGGGCAAGTTCGTAGTCGTCGCCGATCAAGTCCGCCACCGCGCCAATTACTCCCGCCGACCCCGCTGCGCCGCCGACAAAAAAGTACAGCGGTACCTGCCACGTCCATTGCGGCTGCTTCAACACGGGGATGCCGTAGTAACCGGTCTCCGGCGACGCTTGCGGGAATGGCGCTCCCGGCGGTCGGATTCCAAGGGCTTTTACCTGCCCTCGCTGTTGTGCTTCGCGGCGCAGTTCATAGAGCCGCGCCTCACTCTGTTCGTCGGGTATGCGCTCGGGAAACTCGGGGACTACGGCGCTCATCGGCGGCTCCTCTTTCGCTTGCTGCCGTTGCGTCCGGCGGCGAACGCCAGCGTGGCCCCGGCTAACAGCATGGCTGCGCCTTTGGCGGCGGCTCGCCATCCCTCCTTCAAGTAAATCGTCGGGACCTCGGGCTTGGGCGGCAGGTTGTAAGCTCTCGGGTCTCCACGCACCAGGAAAAACGCGTGCAGACCTTTCACGCTTGTGTTGGTCGGATCGTAAAGATTGGCATCGGTCATGCCGTTGCCGTGCAGCTGTTCCAATCGCTCCTGGGCCCGCACCCGCAGTTGATCCAGGGGCCCGAACATGATGGACTCGGTCGGACACGCCTTTGCGCAAGCTGGTTGTAATCCAACCTTTTGCCGGTCATAGCAGAAGGTACACTTGAAGGCCCGCCCGTCCTCCTCGTTCTTCTGGATCACCCCGAACGGGCACGCCACCACGCAATACGAGCAGCCATTGCATACGTCGGGCTGCATGTACACGCCCCCGAACTCGGTGCGGATCAGCGATCCCGTCGGGCACGCCTCCAGGCATCCTGCCACTTCGCAATGTTTGCAGACGTCGCTGGAAAATTCCCACGTGATCTGGTCCGACGCGTTTCCGCCGACTCCCGGCGTGGGCGTGTTCTCCACAAACTTCACGTGCCGCCACGTCGAGTGTCCGACCGCGCCCGTGTTGTCATAGGAAAATCCCGTCCAGTTGTAGCCGTCGGCGGCAACGTCGTTCCATTCCTTGCACGCGACCTCGCAGGCTTTGCAGCCGATGCATACTGTCGAATCGGTGAAGAACCCGGTCGTCTGCGGCTCCCCGTGCTTCGCTTCCGGTACTACCTGGTGATGGCTCATGCTGCCGGCCTTTGCAGATAAAATTTCAGCTGGTCCAGCGCCGCTTTGCCTTCGGCGTGCCGTCCCGGCACGACGTTGCACACCAGCGCCTTGGTTTCCATGATGCGTACGTTGGGCTCTTCCGAGATGACGAGTAGATCGTTGGTGATGTCGCCCTTCACTTCGCCCTTCCATCCCCAGTGATACGGCAGTCCCACCTGGTGCATGCGGCGCCCGTTCACCCACAACGGCCGAATCCGCGGTGTCACCAGCGCTCGCGCCGATATCAGAGATCGCGCTGTCACTACCGTCACCCAGGACCCGTGCTCGATGTCCAGTTCCCCTGCCAACTCCGGTGAGATCTCGCAGAACAACTCCGGCTGCAGCTCCGCCAGGTGGCTGAGCGTGCGGCTCATTCCGCCGGCCGTATGGTGCTCCGTCAGCCGGTACGTGCTCAGCACGTACGGGAATCGTGGATCAGCCGGCGAGACGGCGTAGGAATTGTCGCTGCGCTCTTTTTTCTTTGCCGTCGGATTCACCTGCTGCTTCGGGTACAACGGATTCTCCAACAGCGATTCCAGCGGCTCGTAATGCGTGGGCAGCGGACCGTCCTTCAAACCGCTCGAGACAAACATCCAGGCCACGCCATCGCCATGCAGCGTGAACGGCTGATCGCCATCCAGCCCCCACATGCCCTCTTTCCCTTTGCCTTTATGGTCGGGCGGCATGTTCTTGACGAAGTCGGGCGAGTCCTCGCCGGTCCATTCCTGCTTGGCGTCGTCCCACCACACCAGCTTCTTGCGCTCGCTCCACGGCTTGCCGTCGGGAGCGGCCGAGGCGCGGTTGTAGATGATGCGGCAGTCGTTCGGCCACGCGAATCCCCAGCCGTGCCCGAGCTTGCCCTTGGGTTCGCGCAGGTTGGCGCGATTCAAATCTGGGCTGGGCATGACGCCGCAATAAATCCAGCAGCCGCAGGTGGTTGACCCGTCGTTCTTGAGTTCCGTGAGCTTCTGCAGTTGCTTGCGATCGGCCGTGGTCCAGCCGTTGATCTCCATCAGGACTTCTTCCGCGTCAGGTTCGTGATGAGATCCGTGGGTCGAATAGTCCCAGGTCAGCGCCCGCAGCGGCTCGTGCATCGGCCGTGGATCACGTGCCGCCTTCTCCTTCAGGCGCCGCCCCAGGTGATAAATGAACCACGTCTCGCTGCGCGAATCGCCCGGACCATCCACCGACTTGTTGTGATACTGCAGCATGCGCTGCGTATTGGTGAACGTTCCGTCCTTCTCCGCCTGTCCGCACGCAGGCATGAGAAAGACTTCCGTCTTGATGCTGTCGGGGCTCAGCTCTCCCCGCTGCACCTCGGGTGAATCCAGCCAGAATGCCGCGGTCTCCGTCTCCACCAGGTCGCGCACGACCAGCCATTTCAGCTTCGACAGCGCCTTGCGCTCCAGCCGTCCATTCGACGCGCCGACCGCCGGGTTTTGTCCCATGACGAACAGCCCTTCCATCTTCCCGTCCGCCATGTCCAGCCAGTAACCGAAGTGCGAATGGTCGCCGGTGACGCGTGGCAGCCAGTTGAAGCCCCAGTCGTTTTCCGCTGTGGCCTTCTCGCCGTAGTACGCCTTCATCAGGCTGACGAAGTACCCGTCGAAGTTCGACCACAATCCCTTATTGGCTTTGTGTTTCTTGATGTAGTCCGCGAGCCGGTTCGCATCCGCCTCGAACATCGGCATCGGCAGGTAACCGGGCAGAATGTCGAACAGCGTCGGAATATCGGTCGAGCCTTGGATCGAGGCATGCCCGCGCAGCGCGAGAATTCCGCCGCCCGGCCGTCCAATATTGCCCAGCAACATTTGCAGGATCGCCGCCGTGCGAATGATCTGCACCCCCTTGGAGTGCTGCGTCCATCCCACGGCGTAGCAGATGGCGGCGGTCTTGTCGCGTCCCGACGCGGAGATGAACGCTTCGGTCGCTTTCAAGAAGACTTCCTTCGGTACGCCGCAATACTTCTCCACCATTTCGGGTGTGTAGCGCGAGAAGTGCCGTTTCAGGATCTGGAACACGCAGCGCGGATTCTGCAGCGTCTCGTCTTCCTGGTGCTCAGAGGGTTCCTCGGCTTCGCCTCCGCGATCCTTCCCGTGACCGCCGCCGGCCGCGCCACGAAGTGCGTGTCCGCCGGCGGCAGGATGGTGCGCAGTCGGTTCACCTTCCTTGGCCTTCGTGCCCTGGTACAGCCACGAGCTCGGGTCGTAGATCGTCTGGCCGTCCTTGTCCACTTGCAAGCCGGAGAACACTCCGCCCAGGTCTTCCGTGTCTTTGAACTCCTCGCGAATGATGGTAGGCGCGTTGGTGTAATGGACCACGTAATCGTGGAAGTAGCGGTTGTTCTGCAGGACATAGTTGATGATCGCGCCCAGGTAAATAATGTCGCTCCCGGCGCGCAGCGGCACCCAGATGTCGGACATCGCCGAGGTGCGCGTGAACCGCGGATCAACATGGATGATCTTGGCGCCGCGTTCCCGCGCTGCCACTACCCACTGGAATCCCACCGGGTGCTGCTCCGCCATCGAGGAGCCCATGATCATGATGGCATCGGATTCGTGCAGGCTTTGCTGTGCCGTGGTTGCGCCGCCGCGACCGAACGAGGTGCCCAGACCGGGCACCGTCGAGCTGTGTCATATCCTGGCCTGGTTGCTGATGCAATTCATCCCCAGGCCGGCCGCGAATAATTTCTTGATCAGGTAATTCTCTTCATTGTCCAGTGTCGCCCCGCCCAGGTGCGCTATCCCCAGCGTGTGCATGACTGCTTCGCCGTCCTGCTTTTCCTGGAACGTCTCCAGCCGCGACTCCCACACCCGGTCGGCGATCATGTCCATCGCCGTCTCCAGCTCCAGCTCTTCCCACACCCGCGAGTACGGCCGGCGATATTTCACCTTCCTCAGCCGCCCGGGATGCGTGTGCAACTGCAGCGTGGCCGCGCCCTTCGGACAAAGATGCCCGCGCGACACCGGCGAAACAGGATCGCCTTCGACCGCCACCATTTTCCCGTCTTTGTGGTAGATCAATTGTCCGCATCCGACCCCGCAATAGGGGCAGATCGAACGCGCCACCTCGCATCCCTCGGTTTTCGGAAGCAGCTTCTTGGTTTTTTCGCTGTAGGCAGCGCTTCCTGTTCCGTTATCACCTGTTTTGAATTGTCGATAGACGGGCCAGCGTTCGAGTAAATCCTTTAACATTGATGACCCCTGGCTTTAACTTGCTATCAAGCCCCACAAGGACTGGCGCCCTCGGCTTTATTTGCCCTTCAATTTCTCTAGAGTTGTGGGCTAGCGCGAAGGTTGTCTGCCGGCAGCGAACAACCTGCTCAGAAAATGCATCGTATCAAGAGCTAAGCAGGTCCTCTGCTGGCAAGGGGGGTAGCATACCGATGGCTGTGGAAAAACTTCGCAATCGTTGGGGCATTGCTGTGGCCGCGGTGGTAATGCAGATCTGTCTCGGCGCAGCTTATGGGTGGAGCGTTTTCGTCAAGCCGCTCATTGCCCAGGAACACTGGCAACTCACTCAGGTATCGCTGACATTCACTCTGGCGATCCTTTTTCTTGGCGTCGGCACTGTGATCGGCGGTTTATGGCAGGACCGCGTCGGTCCGCGTCGCGTGGCCACCGTGGCGGGCGTGATTTACGGAATCGGGTACTTGATCGCCGGCTTCGCCGCCAAAGGCCACTCGCTTGCCGGCTTATATCTTGGCTATGGGGTCATCAGCGGCATTGGTATGGGCATGGGATATATCACTCCCGTTGCCACGTTGGTGAAGTGGTTTCCCGATCGCCGCGGCCTGATGACCGGTGTTGCCGTAGCCGGTTATGGTGCGGGCGCGCTCATCTTCAGCCCCATCGCCGCGCGCCTGATCCAGACCAGCGGTGTTCCCGCCACATTCTGGATTTTCGGCATTGTGTACCTGATCCTGGTGACCGCCGCGGGGCAGTTCTATGCCAATCCGCCGCAGGGCTATGTTCCGGCCGGCTGGAGCCCGACCTCCGCAGTGCAAAAAACCGCTACCAAGATCGACTTCACCGTCACCCAGGCCATGGGCACTTGGCAATTCTGGCTGCTCTGGGCAATGCTGTTCCTGAATGTCTCGGCGGGCATCATGATCATCAGCCAGGCCTCCCCGATGGCGCAGCAGTTGGTGGGCATGTCGCCTCTGGCTGCCGCCGGCATGGTGGGCTTGATCTCCATCTTCAACGGCGCCGGTCGCGTCTTTTGGGCCTGGGTCTCCGACTTGATCGGCCGCGCTCCGGTTTACTTCATGCTCTATGCCATCCAGGCGATCATCTTCTTCGCCCTGACCAGCGTTCACAACATCACCGTGTTCAGCCTGATGTTTGCCGTCATTGGCCTGTGCTATGGCGGCGGTTTCGGCACCATGCCGTCCTTCACGGCCGACTTCTTTGGCGCCAAGTACATGGGTGGCATCTACGGCTGGATCCTGCTGGCGTGGGGCGCGGCCGCGGTGCCTTCGCCGATCTTGATCGCGCATGTGCGGCAGAACACCGGCTCCTACGGCACGGCGATCCACATCATTGCCGTCATCCTGATTTGCTCGCTGGTGCTGCCGATTTTGGCTCGTTACCGTCCGCGTGCCCCGCAGGCGGCTACGATTCTCGAGCTGCCCAAATCAGCCTGAGGCAACTGTAAATTTGCGATTTGTAATTTAGGCCGCCCACCCAGGGCGGCTTTTTTTGTTGATTCTTGCGCCTGTCATCCTGAGCGAGGGCGCACGCTTGAGTCGAAGCACCCTGCGAAATCCACCGGCACGCGAATGCAGCAGGCATTCCCACTGGGGGCATTGCGCCTCGGCACATTTTTTAAATTACAAATCACCCATTACCAATTACAAATTGAATTGTGTTTGCCTCCCGCACGAACTGGCCGCTCGCGCCCAACCGTTTCAGCGTGGCGCTCGACAAGCACCGCGCCGCCGGCAGGGAACTGCTCGATCTCACCGCCTCCAACCCCGCGGCCATCGGTTTGCACTTTGACGCGCCCGCCATTTTGTCCTCTTTGGCGGACCCGCGCGCCCTCGAATATCATCCCGACGCCAAGGGACTGCCGATCGCTCGCGATGCCGTTGCTGCCTACTATCGCGAGCTCGGCGTCTCCATCGCTCCCGACCGCCTGCTCCTTACCACCAGCACCAGTGAAGCCTACTCGTTCATCTTTCGCCTGCTTTGCGACCCGGATGACGAAATCCTCGTGCCCGCACCCAGCTACCCGCTCTTCCAATTCCTCGCTGACATCCAGGATGTGCGCCTCCAGACCTACCCGCTTTTCTACGACCACGGCTGGCACCTCGACATGCACGCCGTCACTACCGCCGCCGGCGATCGCACCCGCGCCATCCTGCTCGTGCATCCCAATAACCCCACCGGCTCCTACGTCAAGCCCAACGAAGCGAAGCAACTGCATGCGCTGTGCTCGCAACGCGGCATGGCGCTGGTGGTTGACGAGGTCTTCCTCGACTTTGCTCATGATGGTGGTTCCGGTTTCAGCTTCGCTTCACAGCCAGCAACCGCGAACCCGCCGCTCACCTTCACCCTCAGCGGCCTCTCCAAGATTGCCGGACTACCGCAGATGAAGGTTGCCTGGATCGCCGTAACCGGCCCCGGGGATCTCGCCCGCGACGCCATGGCTCGCCTGGAGATTATTGCCGACACCTATCTCTCCATGAACGCCCCCATCCAGCTTGCTGCCCCCTTCTTATTCGCCCAACGCGGCGGCTTCCAGCGGCAATTGATGGCGAGAATTCGCGACAACATGAATGAACTGGACCGCCAACTCTCCGCGCAGAAAACCTGCGCTCGGCTGCAGGTCGAGGGCGGCTGGTACGCCACCTTGCGCGTACCCGTCACGCGCTCCGACGAAGACCTAGCCATCCACCTGCTGGAGCAGCAATCAGTCCTTGTCCATCCTGGACATTTTTATGATTTCCCCGCCGATGGCTATCTCGTCATCAGCCTGATCGCGCCCGAAGCGGCGTTTAAGGAGGGAGTGAAACGGTTGCTGAAATCCGTAATGGGTAATTTGTAATTTGGTATTGCAAGAGCGGTCTGCATCGATATGCGCTGCCCGCCCGGATGTAGCGAGGCACCCGGCAAACCAAGCCGAGGCCGGTACGACTTGTCAGCCCAAGGCGTCAGCCTTGGGAAAGCAGCACCCGGCAAACCAAGCCCGAGGCGAAGCCGAGGCCGGTACGATGTTGGCGAGGCCGTCAGCCCGAGCAAATTATCCAATTAAGAACGGGTTGCTCTGTCTCTCCTCGCCGATCGTCGTCTCCGGCCCGTGTCCCGGAATTACGATCGTTTCGTCGGGCAGGGCCATCACTTGCCCGTTCAGTGAGTCCATGATCTTCTCCAGCGACCCGCCCGGCAGGTCCGTTCGCCCGATGCTGCCGGCGAACAAAGTGTCTCCGGCAATCAGCTTCTGCTCGCTAGGGAAGTACAGGCAGATGCTGCCCTCGGTATGTCCCGGCGTGTGCATGACGTTCGCCTCGAGCTTGCCTACGCGCAGCCTGTCCGCATCCTTCACGCTCTGATCGATCGCGATCTGACCCGGCGGCCTCATTCCCACCCAGGCTGCCTGCACGTCCATCATTTTCAGCAGAGCCTGGTCGTTCTGGTTCAGCAAAATCGGCGCGCCGGTGCGTTGCTTCAACTTCATCGCCCCGCCGACATGATCGATGTGCGCGTGCGTCACCACGATCTGCTTCACCGTGAGCCCGTGTTGTTCCACCCGCCGCAGGATGTCCTCGATCTCGTCGCCCGGATCGATCACCATCGCCTCATGCGTGCTCTCGTCCCCAATGATGGAACAATTGCACTGCAGCGGCCCAACGGGAAGGATTTCGTGGATCATAAGAAGCTCTTAGCTGGCAGCTCTTAGCGCCTGCGCGTTTAGCCAATGGCTAAGATCAACAGCTATTTCGTCGTGGGATTCGGCGTCGGCGCATTCTTCGCGGGGCTGGGTGGCGCCGACTTGGCCGGCTGCGACTTAATGTTCCCCAACACCGAGCTGCCCCCCGTCCGCCGCGACGCGAAGATCGACAGCGTAATCGACGTGACCATGAAAATTACCGCTGCCCAGGTCGTAGCCTTGCTGAGCAGGGTGGCGGCCCCGCGCGGGCCGAATGCAGTCTGGCTGCCCATGCCGCCAAAAGCGGCCGCGATGTCGGCGCTCTTGCCGCTCTGCAGCAGCACCACGATGATCAGGAACAAGCAAACGATGACATGTATAACGGTAATCGTGACAACAATCATGTCCAGCTGATGCGGCGCGCGGCCGCGTCCTTTCTTGATCTCTCCTCAGGGCGTTCCTAGGATTGCGAGTTGGTGCGGAAGGGGGGATTTGAACCCCCACGCCTTTCGGCGCCACCCCCTCAAGATGGTGTGTCTGCCAGTTCCACCACTTCCGCACTGCCCAATGCGGCCAATAAATCAGGACCGGATCGAATGAGGCGCCATCATTATAGCAGAGGCTCTGCCGGCTCCCGCCGCGCCCCAACCGGCCTCACAGCTCCAAATCTCGCGCCGCAACCATTCGCCCGCTTGGGGATCGGCAACTGGGTGGCGCAGGCCTTTAGGCCTGCGAAAAAACCCCATCAGATATTTGTCGTTCAGAGCGGGCGCACCAAGCGCAGCGAAGGAGCCCGCGAGGAATCTCGGCTTTGTCATTGTTTTTTGCACGGCCGAATCCATTCGCGCGGTAGTTTAGTTTTGAAAATTCTTGGACATTGAAGGTACAGCTTCAGCCGCGCCCCAGATGAGCCAAAAGGGCTTCAGCCGTGCCGCTGGGTGGCGCAGGCCTTTAGGCCTGCGAAAAAACCTCTTCAAATACTTTCACTCCGAGCAGGCGCACTGAGCGCAGCGAGGGAGCCCGCGAGGAATCTCAGTCGATCTTGATGCCCGCCTTGCGCGCTTCCTCCTGCAAATCCGCCAGCTTCTGCTTGGCATCGGCGACAGCTTTCTGCTTGCCTTCGATTTCGGTCCGCTGTTTGCGGTCGTCTTCCGCCCACTTCTTCCCGTCGCGCAGATTATTTCCAACGTCGGCGTAGTACACAGCCACTTTCAGGCGGTACTCGCGTTGCGCCACGTCGAGTTCGCGCTCCAGTTGCGCGATGTTCTTCTTGTGCTCATCGGCACGCGCCTTGAATGCGGCCGCCAGCTTCCCTTTATCGTCGGCAGCTCCCGCCTTCGGTGCGGCCGCCTCCGCCTTGTCGCTCTTCTCGGTTTTGTCCGCCGCCGCTGCCGCGGGGGCTTCCGGCACCATCGCGAAATCGTCGTTGGTATAGAGCTTGGCCGTACTCGGTTTCTTCGATTGCCGCTGCTGCCGCGCCAACTCACCGAGCGATTCTTGCGCGCCCGCGTAGATTGCAACTCCCGAAATCAGCGCCAATGCCGCGGCCACGATCTGCAAGATCCGTTTCATAGGGTTTCCTTCTCCAGACCCGCGCCGCTGCGCCGCCATCCGGAGTTCCGCGCGTATTGTAGCTCCGCTTGGCCCCGGTTTTCGCAAGGATTCGCACCGGAAGCACTATGGTAAATGCCGCAATCGGGCATGTCCTTTTACCCCGCTTGTGCCAGCGCCGTCAGCAGGCACACCGCGCCATAACACTGGCCGCCATCGCCGAGGGCGGGCGCGATCGTGATTGCCAGCTTGCGCAGTTCACCTTTGGGCGTCGCGTAATCTGCTCGCAATCCGCGAAACACGGTGGCATCCCGCAGCGCGCGTTGCAGCGCCTCCGTCATTCCCGAGGGCGCCCCGTTGTTGCCGGCCCGCAAGGCGCTCACACCGCGAAACAAGTCGCGCGGATGCATTCCCGACACCGTCGAATATCCCAGAATCTCCCGTGCCGCCGGGTTCGCAAATTGCCCCAGCCCCGCCGGATTGAATACCAGCACTCCCGTCTCCAGGTTGGTCAGGATTGCCGCCGACAGGTTCTCGCTCAGCGACGCTCGCTCTCGCGCCTGTTCCCGCAAGCGCCGCAGCTCCTGCTCTTTGTCTTTCAGTTGCTGGATGACGCCGTGAAGTGTCGCTACCGTAAACGCGGGCGCATTGTCCGTGCGCGGCGCGGGCGCGCTCAGCCCGGTGTTCGCCATTTCCTTTCTTAGCCTTCGGATGAACCACACTCCCAGCACGAACATCGACGCTGACACCACCAGCACCAGCGCCATGCGCAGCATGAGCGGGTTCGCCAGCAGCTTCACAGAAACGGCCCCCAGTACCAGCGCATCAGGTCGCCGCCGAAGAACAGCGCCAGGATGGCCATCACGCCCAGGAACACGCCAAACGGCATTTCGTAATAACGATAGACATTGCGCGCCGACTTCCATGCCCGGCGCCGCGCCACCTCGGCCGATTCCCGGTTGCGCCGCATCCTCCGCCGCATGCGTTTTACCCAGACCGCCGCGATCGTCGCCACTCCGAACAAGGACCCCACCAGCGAGGCGGCGAAGATCGTCACCACCGTCAGCCTCACGCCAAGAAATGCGCCCACCATCGCCATCAGCTTCACGTCGCCCATGCCCATGCCTTCGCGGCCGCGCGCGTGCAAATACAACATCGCAATTCCGTAAAAAAACGACGCCCCCACCGCCGCCCCAAACAACGCGTCCGCAAAAGAAAACCAGCGCCACAAGCTGGCCGGCCGGTGAATGGTGATGAACGCGGGCGTCACCTGCGTCACCAGGTCGTTCATCGGGGCCACCAGGCTGAAGCCCAGCCCGACCGCCAATCCCGGCAGCGTGAAAGCATCCGGCAGCAGCTTCCATTCTGCATCGGTGAAGATCAGGCCAATGATGAGAAACGAGAACACGCAATACTTCAGTGTGAAAACCGTCAGGTCGAACCTGGCGTAGCAGGCTAGAAACAGGCAGCCCGTCAGCAGTTCCACCACCGCGTAACGGGGAGTTATGCCGGCGCCACAATTCCGGCAGCGCCCCCGCAACATCAACCAGCTCAGCACCGGAATATTGTCGTAGGGCTTGATCGCGTGCTGGCACTGCGGGCAGGCCGAGTGCGGCGTCACCACCGAAATCCCGCGCGGAATGCGGTGAATGCAGACGTTCAGAAAGCTTCCGAACACCAGCCCGAACAGGAAAAACGCGCTTGCCTGCAGTGGTTCCATTGGGAAAAGGATAGCTGGATTATGGCAGTGCGCGCCGCCACTGGCTAGGATGTTCCGTCCATTGGCGAGTAGCAGAAAGGGTACGGCACCAACGTAACCTCACCTTGACCGCTAACTCCTTTGGCCCCTTGCCCTTGTCCGCTGTCCCCCAACTCCCGACTACTAACTCCCAGCCCCCAGCCCCTTCTTCTCACGGCTTTGAAAATCGCAGCAAGTGTCCGGGGAGAATTTCCGCCCCCGGGTCGTCGTGCGGAAGATGGCCCGGCCAGTTGATCTTTTTGCGATTTACCAGTCGCGTGTGCGGCCCCAGCTCCTTCCAGTCCTTGCCGCTTTCCTCGCGCACCTCGAATGCCACGCTGCATTGCGACGGCGCCTGCTTTTCCTTTTCCTCCTGATCGAGAGGCTCCGTCCGTCGGTCCTTCCACTCGAACAGGGATGCCTCCAGGCCCTCGCTCACCGACTCCGTCGGCAGCAGGCACAGCACCCAGTCGTGACGCGCGTCAATCGCGTACACCCCCGGGTTCACGCCCGGCACTCCTTCCTTGACGGTCGCGCCATGATCGCGGGCGAGTTTCGCTGTGTTATCGGTGGAGCCGTGGTCCACCACCAGCACCTCATCGCAGGCGCGTAGCGAGTCCAGCAACCTCCCGATGCGCTCCGCGTCGTTGTGGGTGTGAATCAGAGCTGTGATCTTGGCCATGGCGGCTCTGCTTAGGATGCCGGACACGGTACTTTTGTAATTCTCCCCCGCAAGAAAATGTGCTGGGCGGCAACCGCCTTCATCATACAATTTCGAGATTCGGGGGCAGGTAGCTTGTTCAAAGGGTTTGCGTTTCCGGCTCGCGTGCCGATTCTCGGCTTGATCCTGGGCGTGCTGATCCTGGTCAGCGTCGTGCCCATGTATTTCTATGCCGAGCGCGTCATGTCCATTAACCGTGATCGCCTGAAGACCAATGAAATGTATCTTCAGAACACGATCACGCAGTCCGTCGGCGAGGACATCGAACACCGCCAGCGCAGCCTCGAGACCATGCTCGGCAATCTGACCTCCGCCCTGGTCATCGCCAGCGGCGGCGACCTGCGCAACGAGCACGTCGGCGCTCCCGAGCTGCGCGCCCTGCTGGAAAAATTCGTCTCCTCCTCGCCGGACGTCGCCTACGCCACCGTCCTCAATTCCGACGCCAAGGGCATTTCCGCCGGCCGCATTACCCCCGATGATTTCCTGCGCAAGGAACTGGAGCGCGCCTTCATTGCCGCCGGCCAGGGCCGCGCTTATACCGGGCAGGCACTCACCATTGAAAGCGGACGCGAACGCCGCATCGTGGTGCTGTTCAGCATTCCCATCGCCGCCGGCGGACGCTTCATCGGCATGCTTGGCGCCGCCGTCGATCTCAATTTCCTCCGCCTCCGTCTCCAGGAAGTCACCAAGTTCGGCGGCCTTCTCACCTACGTCGTCGATCGCCAAGGACGCCTGGTGGCCGGCGCTACCTCCAGTTACGCCACCGGCCAGGACATGACGAAGTTTGAGATTGTCAAGAATTTCGTCGAGTCCGGCGGCAGGGCCGTGGTCGCCACCAAGGAATTTACCTCCTACGGTGCCAACAGCGAGAAAGTCGCCATGCTCGGCACCTTCAGCCCGGTGCATTCCCTGGAGTGGGCCGTCATCGCCCAGAAGCCGCAGACCGACGCCTACATCGACGTCACCGAAATGCAGTCGCAGGCCATCTCCTACGCCATCTATGCCGCGGTCCTGGCCATCATCGTCAGCATCTTCGCCGCCCGCCGCATCACCGGCCCGCTCGATGTCCTCACCGAGTCCAGCCGCGCCATCGCCCGCGGCGATTTCTCCAAGCGGGTGCAGCTCACCAGCCGCACCGAGTTCGGCGAACTGGCCCAGACTTTCAACCACATGACCGAGGACCTGGAGCGCTTCGTCGCCGACCTCAAGCGCGCCGCCGAAGAGAACCGCGCCCTGTTTATGGGCTCCATCCAGATGCTCGCCGGCGCGGTTGACGAAAAGGACCCCTACACGCGCGGTCATTCCGACCGCGTCACCCGCTACTCCGTCGTCCTCGCCGGGGAAATAGGCTTGAGCCCCGAGCAGATCGAGATCGTGCGCGTCTCGGCGCAGCTCCACGATGTCGGCAAGATCGGCATCGAGGACCGCATCCTCAAGAAGCCGGGTGCGCTGACCCCGGAAGAATATGAAGTGATGAAGACCCACACCACGCGCGGCGCCAACATCCTGCGCCCGGTGCAGCAGCTCAAGGAAATGATTCCCGGCATCGAGCTGCACCATGAGTCACTCGATGGCCGCGGTTATCCCTTCGGTCTCAAGGGCGACGAAATTCCGCTGGTCGCGCGCATCATCGCCGTCGCCGACGCCTTCGACGCGATCACCACCAATCGCCCTTACCAGGCCGCGCATCCGCCCGAGTACGCCGTGAAAATCGTTCGCTCCCTGGCGGAAAAGAAATTCGATCCGCGCGTTGTTGTTGCCCTGGAGCGCGTCTTCGAGCGTGGTGACCTGCACGTGCGGCCCGTTGCCGTGGTCGACGAGCCGGTTACCCTCGCCGCCGCTGCTGCTTCCGCCTCGGCCGATGCCTCGGTCGGCACCGCCAGATCCCAGGCCGACTGAGCGAGGGCGCACGCTCGAGTCGAAGGACCCCGCGGTCTTGATCCAATAGGCCTGCCGACAAGGCATCCGAGTCGAAGGACCCCCGCGGCCTTGATCCAAACCGAGCTGCCGACAGGCATTTCAATCGCGCGTCAAAGCCAACATCGCACGCCGCAAACCCTTAATGACTGCCATCCTGAGCGAAGCGAGGCCGGCACAATTCCAGCCCACGGCGTGAGCCGTGGGTAGGCGTCCAAGCAAATTTCCCGAGCCCCTTCAGGGCCGCCACGCCGTTCCGCGAGGGCGTCAGCCCGAGGTGCACGTCAGGGCTACGTTAAACTTATGAGCAATGTCATCCTGAGCGAGGGCGCACGCCCGAGCGGTCTTGATCCAAACAGGCAATCTAATCGCGCGTTGAACGAGCCCGGCACGCTGCAGCAAAAAGGCGAGCCCCAAAGCTCGCCTACCGACCACCGGCCAATGTTTCTACGCCGCCGCGCTTTTGCCGGAGCTGATCTCGTGTACGGTGGAGTTTTCCACGTTGAGTGTCTTGATCTCCGGTTGGCCCTCGATCAGCGGTATTAACTTCTGCGCGATTTCCTGGAACAGCGTCTGGTCATAATGCTCCACGTCGTGCCGTGTATTCCAATACGTGGTGCATACGAATGTGCCCGTTCCGTCGTCCATCGATTCGATCAGGTCCACGAATCCGGGCTGGCGGGTGATGTTGGGCAGGACCGCCGTTTTCAAGGCATTGCGGAATTCGTTGATTTTCTCGGGCCTCACCGTGCAGCTGACGATACGCGAAATCATGGGTGGAACTCCTTTCGCGGAATTGGAAATGACGCCGGCCGGCAATTCCGACATTGTGTCGGTAAGAAAATTGTCGGTAACAATCGGTAAGAAAACTGGCTCACAGACCGATTAGCGAATCTGGCCAGCAGCGCGAAACAACCCCACACCCTGAAACAACCGCGCCAAGGTACTCCCCGTTTCCTCCCCGGTCAAGCCGCAATCCACCTTAACCACCATGCCCCCTTTTCAATGTGTCATCCTGAGCGAGGGCGCACGCCCGAGTCGAAGGACCCCGCAGTCTAATCCAAACCGACCCGCCGATAGGCATTTCAATCGCGCGTTGAAGATTGAGCGTGAACACACTCTGCGTCCTGGGCGCGAATTCGCAGGCACACCTAGCCCGGCCCTTCAGTGCTGGCGAGGGACTTCTACTTTCCTGCCGCCGCACGGTGCGCCTGGAATCGTTGTTGACACTGCTGCGCTGCCGCCCGAATCTCCGCAAACTGCGGGTCGCTGCGCACCGTCTTCAGCAGAGGATCGG
>DASSIZ010000073.1 GCA_035691485.1 Terriglobales bacterium | reverse complement strand
TCCGAGACTTGGTTCAAGTCAACGTCGTCGAACAGGAACGGTGAATCGAGCCCGAAGTCCACCTGAATGTGCCCGCTCTCCTCGTAGGTTCCTTCGTCGAATTCCACGCCGTGGGCGATGAACTTCACCTGGCGCGGCGCGACAATCCATTCGTCGCTGCCTTCGCCGGGAACCCACAGGTCCCAGTAGGCTTCGAGGAGATAGGCATAATCTTCGTGCAGCATGTCGGCGGCCATGGCGATGGCCTGCTCGGGAGCGATCCCGGGGCGGAAACGGCGCTCCAGGATGGTGGGCTCGCTCCAGGAAACGGGATGCACCGAAATGGCAGTGATTCCCGGGCGGGACTCGGAGAACAGGAACAGGCGTGTCACCGAGAGAAGCCGCGGCATCATGTCGGTTTCTTCGAAACGTGGAAACCACAGGCTGAGATAGAGAGGATCGGCCATGGATCCATTTTAGATGCCAGACCGTGGATCAGCGGTGGAATCGAAGATTGCCACCTGCCTGCGGAATTGCCGAAGTGCAAATGCGGAACTGCGGAACTGCCGAACTGCGGAATTACCGAATCTTTGTTCTCTGCACGCGCTGCACGCGAACTTCAGCGACTGACTTTCAATTCCGCAATTCCGCAGTTCGGCAATTCGGCAATGTATTTTGACAGTCGAAGAAAGCGGCTGCTACGATGAAGCGTTCGGCTAGAAGTTCCCACCCAAGAAGCGTCCCCGTCGTCTAGCCCGGCCTAGGACATCGCCCTTTCACGGCGGTAACGCGGGTTCGAATCCCGCCGGGGACGCCAAGATTCCAAAGGCTGACGTACAGCGGTATCCACCCCAGAAAATGTTTCGCTGGCCCTCATTAAGCGGCTCGACGCGGCGTTCGCGGAGTTGAAAGCCATAGCCGCCGGGGCAGAAAAGTAACTTGGCAAACCGACCCTGTAACTTAGGACAAGGAAATCTTTCATCCATAACGCCAGCCAGCACTAGGGGCTGGTTGGGTGACTGGCCGTTCAGCGGTATGTCTCCTTGCTGCTGCCAAGGTAACAGATCCATCCCAGTTCAGTATTTTCCGCGCGCGTTTCTAAGGGTCAATTATGACGGTGGGCGGGCTGTCGCCTTCGATGTCGCTGCCCTTGTCATTGTCATGCTCTTTCACTGTGCCCTTGTATCGGTACTCCCTAGGATTGTGTTTAGGGGGAGGTGGTTCCGGATTATTAGGCACGGCGTTTTTCACCTTTGCAGAGACGGTGTCCGGCCCTTCGCCTTGGCGTTCGAGATCTCCCTCGAAGACATTTCTCGGCAAACTTAATGTCCATTTCTTACACGGACCGAAGCTCCAGGTGACATCGGTACCGCACTTGACCTTCGGATGCGGCGGAGAAGCCTTCCATATGCCGTTGTGCTTTCCCACAGTAATGGTCATAGTTCCTCCTTAAGGTGGAGTGTAGGCGGAGGACCGAGAAACAGTGTCGAACAGCCCGAAATGCAATTTTCCCGCTTACGCGCTCGGGGCAACATTTCATTGCAGGAATGAACTCGATTTAGGGAACCCTGAATCCATAAGCCCGCGGTCACTCGAACCCTGCGCACAGACGTGCCCCACGGATCTGGTCTGTCGATGAAAGAATAGCTCCGGGGACAGCGATTCCGGGCGAATTCCCTCCATGCCAAGCGCTGGCAATTCCCGTAATGGCTCAACCCGACTTACATTGTTGAGTTGGCTAATTGATAGCTCGGAACGAATTGATTCGCACTTCCACTTGAAAGGCAATGCTATGGGCCGTCCGGGCTGCCGTGTGTCGGAGATCGTGCAGCCTGAAGTCAGCATATTTCGGCTTCGTTTCGGCTTCAGCAACGCGACCTGCAGAAGCGCTGAATCAATGTTTCACGGTCGCAACCGCCATGGTGTATCGGGGGATGCTCGGCAGTTGACCGCTGGGCACGCGGAACGGCGAGGACGCCAAAGGTGTCAGCGCTCCGTTCGGGGCGATTGCGAAACTGACGATGGTGTTGGTTCCAGCATCAGCGGCGTACACAAATGCGCCGCTGCCATCCACTACAATCCCTGGAGCTCCGTCCTGCCCCGGAGCGATCCCCAGATTGGGGGAAGAACTGACAAACGTCAGCGCGCCTGTAGCCTGGTCAACTCTGTAGGTCACAATGCAATTAGGCTGCGATGTGGCTTGGAACAGCAGGTCGCCGCGTGGGCTGATGGCGAGTTGACCTCCGAAGTCCGGCGTCACGTTACAGACAGAGAGGCCTGACCGCATCGTAAGCGTGGCCGCGCCATTTGCGGCCAGCGAGAAGGCCGACACCGATGGCGAGTTTTCGCCAACATATAAAAATTTGCCATTGGGGTGCACCAAGAGTTCTTCTGCGCTGACGACGTCGGCCGAACGCCCAACCGGCCCCACCGGGGTTAGCGCGCCCGTTACCGCATCGATGCTCATTTGTGTGATCCCGGGTTCCGGTCCTAAGGCGCCTGCTTGAAGCGTGGTGGCATACAGGAAAGTGCCGCCGGGATTAACTGCCAGGCCAAAAAAGTTCGGCGAAATCTTCAACGAAGTGCCGATTTGCAATCCGGCTGGCGCCGCGGCAATGGTGTAGGTGGTGATCTCGAAGTCGGCAGGGAAGAAAGGGGGCGCTGGAATTCCCTCCACAAAGAGAAACTTCCCGGACGGGTGGACCACCAAACGCGCATTGCTCACCGCGGCCGTCCACGGTACGGAGAAGCTGGCGCCCAACGCGCCTGTGTTTGCGTCTATTGGAAAACCGATAATGGAAGCGCCAGCGACTACAAAAACAAAACGCCCCAGGGGATCGGCGGCGATCGTTTCGGCAGTTCCCGGCAGCGTGACCGGCGAGCCTGCAAGCGGCGTCAACGCGCCGTTTGCGTCAATGTGAAACTCATGAATTGCCCCCGTGGTGCTTGTGGCATTTGTCGTAATCGCGTAAAGGAATTGATCGCTGGTGGTTCCGGGCGGCGGCGATGAGTTGGTGGTGGTGGACGGTGTTGGCGTGGACGAGACCGTCGTCGCATTACCGCCGCACCCGGCCATCATCGCGAGCATGACTAGGACGCAAGCCGCTGTCACAACTCGTGTGCTGGTTGCTGAAAAGCAAGACAGGAAAGAGATCGCGGAACGCCTGCGGTCCATGCTCCCTCCTCTTTCGCTCGCACGCTCGCCGTAGCTCAGGGGCGGGTGATGATTGCAAATCCCGACGCGGACCCGCCCAACGTCACCGACGAGCGAGGCCCGGTTCAGCGGGTGTGATCGCCTCAAGCTCCCGGCGATCACGTTATTCTGCGCCTACTTTCATTTCGGAAATTCGGCGTATTTAGCCGTAGGAAAGACGAGTTAAGGTGGCCCTCAACCTGCTAGCGGCCCATTCCCAGCGCAGCGCGTAGCTGCAGAGAGCGCTCAATGTTCCTGATTTTCGCCTTGCTGCTAGGTGCGAGCGGAAGTGCATGCGAGGGTTGTGCGCCGACCGGGTGCGAATTCCAATCTGGAACGAGGCCCATTTTCATCCTGCCGCTCTTCTCCCGACCGACTTTTGCCTGACCCCGTCACCACGCCGGTGTTACGGTCGATTTGGCGTATGCATTGGACGCCGAGGCAACCATGAATGCCGATGTCCCCAATCGCCGGCTCGTTGTTCGGGCGGGAGGACATCATTGTGTCCTGGCACTGCCGGACGTAGAGGAAACCATGCGGCCGCTGGCCATCGAGCCGGTGGAGGGAGCCCCCGATGGCGTTCGCGGCCTGGCGGTGATTCGTGGAGTTCCGGTGCCGGTCGTAGATCTGGCCGCGGTGCTCGGATGTCACTGCGGACAGCCATGGTCGCGCTTTGTCAGCGTGCGCGCCGGCAGGCGAACGGTTGCCTTAGCGGTAGAAGCCGTGGTGGGGATCCGCGAGTTCGATGCCTCGACACTGAACCAAATGCCGCCCCTCATGCAGAGCGCCAACCCCGAGATCATCGCATCGGTGGGGGCGCTCGATGCGGAGTTGTTCCTGGTACTCAAGACGGCGCGCCTGTTGCGGGAAGAGATCGGCGCACCGGGCAAGGGGGGCTAGATGGAACGACTGCAGCGTGGGGATGTGGAGCGGTTCCGGCGCCTGATCGCCACCTCGCTCGGGCTTCGAGTCGAGGATGATCGGCTGGACTGGCTGGCCGACATCCTGCGACAGCGTGTCCAGCAGCGTGGATCCGCAAGCGCAGCTGAGTACCTTGCCGGCATGGAGGTAGAACGGGGCGGGCGCGAGGAATGGCGAGTCTTAGCCGGTCAACTCACGGTGGTCGAAACCTACTTTTTCCGGTCACCGGAGCACTTTCGTGCGCTTGTGAACGGCGTGCTGCCGGAGCGGATTGCACTGCTGAAGGGGCGTCGCCCGCTGCGGATGCTGTCGGCGGGTTGCGCTTCAGGCGAGGAGCCTTATTCGTTGGCAATCACCGTTCGCGAGCATTTTCCGCACCTGCGCCCGGAGGATGTAACGATCACGGCTTTCGACATCAATTCCAAGATGCTGGCGCAGGCCCTTAGTGCGCGATACACCGACTGGTCGCTGCGTGACGTGCCCCAGGAGCTTTTGCGGAAGTATTTTCAATTGAATGGGAAGCACTACACGCTTCGCCGCGACATCCGCTCCATGGTGCGGCTCGAAGAGCGCAATTTGGCGGCACCGGGAGAGACGATTTGGGAGATCGAACAGTACGACGTCATTTTCTGTCGCAATGTTGTGATGTATCTGACGGCGGAGGCGGCGCGAGTCGCCATTGAGCGGCTGAGGCACGCCCTGTGCCCGGGGGGATTTTTGTTCTTGAGCTCGGCAGAAACCCTGCGAGGGGTTTCGCACGGCTTTCATTTGCGGCATGCGGACGACTGCTTCTACTACCAACAACGCGAGGGCGCCGACGAGGTGGAAGCCGGCGCGGACCTGACGCAGGCACCGGTGCCGGCCGCCGCTTCCGTCGATATCTCATGGGTGGAGGCAGTGCGGCGTTCGTCGGAACGGGTCGCGAGCCTGTCGCAAGGGATGATAAATGACCGTGCCAGTGACACCAAGGTTCCTCCGAAAGCGGCGGTCACGGAGAAGTTGGGAAGGCCTGCCGCCTCAGCGCAGTCGCTCGGCGCGGTGTTGGAATTGCTCCAGGAAGAGAGATTTCGAGACGCGCTTCAACTCCTGCGCACCATGCCGTCACGAACCACCTCCGATCTGGATACGCAACTCCTGCGGGCGGTGATCCTGACCAATTGTGGAGAGGTGACCGCGGCGGAGGCCGAATGCAGAAGCGTTCTGTGCCGCGACGAATTGAACGCGGCGGCGCATTACGTCACCGCCGTTTGCCGGGAACATCTGAGCGACCGGCAAGGCGCGATGGAGCATGATCGCGCGGCCATCTACCTGGACCCCGCCTTTGCCATGCCGCACCTGCACCTCGGATTGCTCGCCAAGCGAATGGGAGACATCCACGCGGCCCGTCAGGAATTGCAGCAGGCACTCATGCTGCTGGGACGCGAGGATTCATCGCGCATTTTGCTACTGGGGGGCGGTTTCAGCCGGGTGGCGCTGCTGGAATTCAGCCGCGCTCAGCTGCGCGCGTGTGGAGGGACACCATGAGCAGCGCGGCAACGACAAAGGATCCCGCCAGCGAACTTCGGCGCGCTTTCGACCATTTGTTTGCCTTGCCGCCGGAGAGAAAGATCGAGCAGGAAGAAGCGCTGATTGCGATCCGGATTGGCGGCCGACCCTACGCCTTGCGGCAGCGGCAAATCCTCGGGGTGGCGCGGATGCGACGCCTGGTCCCGGTGTCCAGCCCCCTGTCTCATCTCGCGGGCGTGACCGGCCTGCGCGGGCTGGTAATACCGGTGTTCCGCATGTCCGGTTTTGTGGAATCCCGGGAGCCCGTGAATACTCCGCGATGGCTGGCGCTGGTCGATGGAGAAGCGGTGCTGGGCCTGGGCTTTGACGAGTTCGACGGTCAATTTAACGTGCCGGCGCAGCACCTTTACCAGCAGGCGAACGGGCCGGAGTCGGGACCGGTGCGGCAGGTAGCTCGAATCGGAGGGGTGGTGCGGCCGATCCTGGAGGCGCCGCTCATCGTGCAGCAGGTACGCGCAGCCGCCCAAGCCCGAGAGAAAGGAAGTGAACAGTCATGAGTCATGAATGGACTTTCCAGAAGAAAGTGGTCGGCGGTTTCGTAGTCATGGTTTGTGTGGCCGTGGTTACAGCCCTGGTGGCCATATATGCGCTGCGTGCGGTCATAACCAGCAAGGACGCCGTTCTCAGCATCCACGCCAACGGGTTAATTGATGCCGCGAAGCTGGACGCCGCCATAGATGAGCAGGTCGCCGGCTTCCGTGCGTACGTGGTGTCGCCGGAGGAACGGTTTCTCAAACAATGGGACCAGGGCCGCAATCAATCTTTGCTGTTGCTCGACGAATTCTCGCGCCGAACCCTCACCGACGACGGCAACCGCCTGGTGGCGGAGATCCGAAAATCGCAGCAGCAACTGGCGGAACTTCAAGAGCGTGCCATCCGCATGCGAAACACGAAGGCCGGCCTGGAAGGGGCCACTCAGATCATGCTCCACGATGCCATCCCCATCCGGGAGCGGCTCGGGCAGCAAACCCAGAACTACGTCGAATTGAATCAGCGCCTGCTGGAAGAAGCCAAACAGAGATCTACGGCTGATGCTACGTCGGCGATGCGGCTGGTGATCGCGCTGGCGTGCTTTGCGGTGTTGTTCGCGACGGTGACCGCGTTTTTCCTCTCCCGGGCCTTGACCCGCCAGGTGGGCTCGGCGGTGCAGCACGTGCAGAGCTCTTCGGCCGAACTCCAGAGCACGGCCAACCAGCAGGCCACGGGAGCGCGCGAAACCGCGAGCGCGATGAGCGAGGTCACGACAACGATGGGCGAACTTCTGGTCACCACGCGACAGATTTCGGAAAGCGCGCAGCGGGTGGCCCATATGGCCCAAGAGACCGCGTCGGCAGCGCATTCGGGCGACGAGATGGTCGCGAAGATGCAAGAAGCAATCGGAGAGATCCGGCAACAGGTGGACGAGATCGTGAGCCACATGCTGGACCTGGGGAGGAAGTCGCAGCAAATCGGCGGCATCCTGGACATCATCAATGAACTGGCGGAGCAGACCAACATCCTGTCGATCAACGCGACAATCGAGGCGGCGGGGGCGGGGGAGGCTGGCAAGCGGTTCGCGGTGGTGGGAGACGAAATCCGCAAGCTGGCAGACCGGGTCAGCGGGTCCACCAAGGAGATCCGCGGGCTGGTCGAGGAGATCCGCGGCGCGGTCAATACGACGGTACTGGCCACCGAAGGGGGCTCCAAGGCGGTGGATGTCGGGCTCCGCCACTTCGAAGACGTGAACAAGAGCTTCAAACAGATCACCAGTCTGGTGGGGACCACAACCGAAGCGGCGCAGGAAATCGAGCTCGGCACCAAGCAGCAGACGACCGCGGTGGAACAGGTCAACAGCGCGATTGCGGGGGCGGCCCAGGCAGCGCGCGAGACGGAGACCAGCACCAGCCAGACGCTGCAGACGGCAACCCAGCTGGCGCACCTGTCGCATGACCTGTCTCAGATCGTGCGCGCGCACGCAGCCGCCGCGTAGGTGAGCATGGCGCGGGATATTTACAAGTACTTCCGGGTGGAGGCGCGCGAGCTGCTCGAGGAGCTCACGCGGATTGCCCTGGAGGCGGAAAAAGGCACGGTGGCGCCGGCCCTCATGACCCGCCTTTTGCGCGCCGCACATACGCTGAAGGGGGCGGCACAGGTGGTGCACCAGGGCGAGATCGCCGAGGCGGCGCACGCCATCGAAGGCGTGTTTTCTCCCTATCGCGAAAGCGGGGGTCCGGTGTCGAAGGAGCAAGCTCGCGAAGCCGTTCGGCTGCTCGACGGCATCGGAGCGCGGCTGGAAGAGCTGGGCTCCCCTCCCGCACAACACGCCAGACCAGCCGGCCCCTGCAATTCCGCGAGCGAGGTCCCGGACAGCGTACGCGTGGACGTGGAAGAGGTGGAAGCGCTTCTGGCAAGCCTGACAGAAGTTGGGACCGAAATGCGCAAAATCCGACCTGCCGCGGCGCTGTCCAACCGGGCGCGCGAGCTGGCGATGTCTCTGGCGCATGAGGCGTCACCGACGGCGCACGCGTTTGTTTCCCGAACGCATGCGCTCGGCGAAGAGGTGGCGGAGGCCTGCACGCGGCTGGAGCGCGAGGTCACCAGCGCGCTGGAGAAGACAGAACGGGAATTGGCGCAGGCGCAGGCGCGGGCGAACCGGCTTCGGCTGCTGCCGGTGTCAACCATTGTTCCGGCGCTGGCACGGACGGCACGCGACGCGGCCCAGGCGGTCGGCAAGGCGGTGGACTTCCGCGCCAGCGGTGAGGAACTCCGCCTGGACGCGGATGTGCTCGCGGTGGTGCAGCACGGGCTGCTGCAACTGGTGCGCAATGCGGTCGCCCACGGGATCGAATCGCCGGAGGCTCGTACCAGGGCGGGAAAAGCGCCGCGGGGAGTCGTGGAGCTGCGGGCGGAGCGCAAGGCGGGCCGGATGGTGTTCGCCTGTCGCGACGACGGGGGAGGCATCGACCTTGCAGCCATCCGAAGCGTCGCGGTACGCAAGGGAGTAGTCACCGCCGGCGAGGCGGAGAGCGTCAACGTAACCCAGGCGGTTGACCTGCTCCTCAAGGGCGGTTTCAGCACCTCGGGGCAGGTGACCGGCATCGCCGGCCGCGGCATCGGGCTGGATATCCTGCGCGACGCCGCCGTTCGCCTGAAGGGGGAAGTCAGCGTCGTAACCAAGGCTGGCCAGGGGACCACGTTCGAGATTGCGGTTCCGGTTTCGCGCAGCTCGATTGAAGTCTTGCTGGTGGAATCGGCGGGACAGCGGGCGTGCCTGCCGCTGGATAGCGTGTGCCGTGCGCTCGCGGTTCGCGAACAAGAAATCTCGCCAGCGGGCAGCAGCGAGTCCATTGCCTACGAAGGCCAAACGATCCAATTCGTGACGCTCACGGCGGCGCTGGGAGCCGCGGGTCCGGGTGATCACCGGGAGAGGAAGACCGCGGTGGTGGTGCGGAGCGGAGCGGAGCTCGTAGCGGTAGGGATCGAGAGACTGCTGGGCACGGAAACTGTCCTGATGCGGCGTCTGCCCGCGATCGCGGCCGCCGCGGAGGAGGTGGCGGGGGCGTACCTGGATGCGGAAGGCAATCCGATCCTGGTGCTGGAACCGGCGCACCTGGCCAACGTGGCCGGGCGGAGAAGCGCAAGGGAAACGGCAGCGGCGGAGCGACAGGCTCCGATCCTGATCGTGGATGATTCGCTGACCACGCGCATGGTCGAGCAGAACATCCTGGAGTCGGCAGGCCACCGCGTCGACACCGCCACCTCGGGCGAGGAAGCCCTGGCTAAGGCGCGCGACTGCCATTACGCCTTGTTCGTGGTGGACATCGAAATGCCGGGCATGGACGGCTTCCAGTTGTTGTCGCGATTCCGCGAGGATCCGGAACTGCGCGAGGTTCCCTCGGTGCTGGTGAGCTCGCGCAGATCGGCGGACGACAAGCGCCGGGGAGCGGAAGCGGGCGCGCGCGCCTACATCGTGAAAAGCGAATTCGAGCAGACCAGGTTCCTCGATCTGGTCGGTCAGTTGGTGGGGTGAATCATGTCGCGGATCCGGGTATTGGTGGTGGAAGACTCGCTCACCGTGCGGAAGCGGCTGGTTGAGATCCTGAACGACGACCCGGAGCTGGAGGTGGTGGGAGAAGCCGCGGACGGGAAGACCTGCATTGAAATGTGCCGCCGGTTGCGACCCGATGTGCTCACCCTCGACATGGTATTGCCGGTGCTGAGCGGATTGGCGGCGACGGAATACATCATGGCGTATTTCCCAACCCCGATCCTGATCGTATCGGCATCAGCGAACCGCGGCGAAGTGTTCAAGACGTACGACGCGCTGGCGGCTGGAGCGCTGGACGTACTGGAGAAGCCGAAGGCCGACTCGACGGACGTGGACTGGGAAAATCGTTTGGTTTTCAAGGTGAAGCTGATCTCCCGAATCAAGCCCATCACACACCTGAAGGGCCGGAGGCGGGACGGCCGCGCGCGTCCGGCGCCGCCGGCGCCGCCGAGGCGCTCGCCGGGATACCGGCTGGTTGCGATCGGCACCTCCACCGGCGGGCCGGCGGCGGTCGTGGAAATTCTGAAGAACTTGCCGGGCGATTTTCCGCTTCCCGTCCTGCTGGTGATTCACATTGACGAGATGTTTGCCAGACATCTGGCGGAGTGGATTGAAAGCCAGTCGGTGCTGCCGGTGCGCTATGCCATGGATCGGGAGGCGCTGCCCGGCGTGGGACACGGCCTGGTGCTCATGGCCCCGCCCAATCGGCACCTTGTTGTCGCCGGAGGGCGACTTTCGCTCAACGGGACCGCGGAACGGCATTCCTGCCGCCCCTCCATTGACACTCTTTTCGAGTCGCTCGCCGTCGAGTTCGGGAAGCAGAGCATCGCGTGCCTGCTGACGGGGATGGGGAAGGATGGAGCAGCCGGCCTGCTGGCAATCCGCAACGCCGGAGGTTTGACGCTGGCGCAGGATGAGGCGACGTCGGTCGTATTCGGCATGCCGGCAGAGGCGGTGAAGCTCAATGCCGCAGAGCGCGTGCTCGGGGTCCACGAATTTGCGCCGGCCTTGGCGGCCTTGGCCGGCGTCGGAAACGAGGTCGGCGTCCGGGCGCGGCCTTGATGGGGGATCGAGATGCGGCCTCAAGTGCTGATTGTGGACGACAGCTTGACGGTCCGGATGGACCTGCAGGAGAAGTTTGAGTCCATCGGCTTCGCCGCCACCACCTGCGCTACGCTGTCGACCGCGCGGAAGGCGCTGAAGGAGCGACCCTACGCGCTGGTCATTCTCGATGTGCTCATGCCGGACGGCAGCGGCATCGATCTGCTCCAAGAAATCAAGTCCAGTCCTGGGACGGCGGCGCTCCCCGTCATCCTCTTGTCCACCGAGGCCGAGGTGCGCGACCGGGTGCGAGGGCTGAGGACAGGGGCCGATGAGTATGTCGGCAAGCCATACGACACCGGACATGTGCTGGCACGGGCGCGCCAGTTGGTCGGCGACGTTAAAACCGAGGTGGAGACCTCCGGGTCAAAGCTCCTCCTCATTGACGACAGCCCTACCTTCCGCAACGAATTCAAGCTGGTACTGGAGAAGGCCGGATATACGGTCGTGGCCGCCGAAACGGGCGAAGAGGGACTGCGCGCAGCGGTGACCAATCGTCCCGATGCCGTAATCGTGAACGGGGTGCTGCCCGGCCCGCTCGATGGGAGCGCGGTGATCCGCCGGCTCAAAGACGACGTCACGCTGCGCGACATCCCCTGCCTGCTGCTGACCGCGGAGGAGTCCACGGGAGATGAACTGCGAAAACTGGAAGCGGGCGCCGACGCCTACGTTCGCAAGGCGACCGACGTTGATGTAATTCTTGCCCGTATCGTCGCTCTTGTCCGTTCGCTCTCCCCGCGCGCCGGGGAAACGGGCGTGACCGGCTTGCTGGGCCCCAAAAAGATCCTCGCAGTGGACGACAGCTCTACGTACCTGCACGAGCTGGCGGAGGAACTGCACAAAGAAGGTTACGACATCATCGCCGCGCGCTCCGGCAAGGAAGCCATCGAACTGCTGGAAGTGCAGCCGGTCGATTGCATTCTTTTGGACCTGGTGATGCCGGGGCTGTCCGGCCAGGAGACCTGCCACATCATCAAGAACACACCTGCCTGGCGGAACATCCCGCTGCTGATCCTGACCGCGGTCCAGGATTCCAAGGCGATGGTGGAGGGCATCAACGCCGGCGCCGACGACTACGTTCCCAAGTCCAGCGACTTCGAAGTGTTAAAGGCGAGAGTGCGGGCGCAACTTCGCCGTAAGCAGTTTGAGGCCGAATATCGCGCCATCCGCGAGAGGCTGCTGGCCAAGGAAGTGGAAGTTGCCCGCGCCAGGGCTTCGCAGGAGATCGCCCAGGCCCGCGCCGCCTTCGAGCCCCTTCTGCGGAACGAAGCGTGGTTGAACAACGCGGTGCGCATGGCCCGCCTGGGGGCGTGGGACTGGAATGTCCTCGACAACACCCAAACCTGGTCCGATCAGCAGTTTCGAAATTTCGGACTGGAGCCGGGTTCGGTCGCGCCCACGCATGAGCTGTTCCTGCGAGCGGTACACGACCTGGACCGCGGCCGCGTGGAAGCCACCATCCGCAAGGCGTTGGCCGGCGAGAATTCATATTCCTTCGAATCCCGGATTGTCCGCCCGGGAGGGGAAGCGCGGCACCTGGTCTGGCAGGGAGAAATTCATCGCAATGAGGCAGGACAAGCGGTGCGGGTGACCGGGACGAGCACGGACGTGACGGAACAAAAAATAATGGAGGAGCAGCCTCGCAAGGCGGCGAAATATGCCCGCAACCTGATCGAGGCCAGCCTGGATCCCCTGGTCACCATCAGCCGCGACGGCCTGATCACGGATGTGAATCATGCAACCGAAAACGCTACCGGCTTGTCCCGCGAGCGGCTGATTGGAAGCGATTTCGCCGATTACTTCACCGAGCCCGACCGCGCCCGACGCGGGTACGAGCAGGCGTTTTCTGAAGGATTGGTGCGCGATTATCCGCTGGCGATTCGCAGCGCGAACGGCGTGGTCACGGAGGTGCTCTACAACGCCAGCGTCTTCCGGAATGAAGCGGGCGAAGTCGAGGGCGTTTTCGCCGCGGCGCGCGACATCACCGAGCGGACACGGGCGGAGCAGGCGGCGCGGCGGCTGGCCGCCATCGTCGAGTCCTCCGACGACGCCATCATCAGCAAGACCCTGGACGGAACCGTATTGACCTGGAACCAGGGGGCCGAGCGACTGTATGGCTACACCGCGGCGGAAATGGTCGGGCGTTCGGTGATGGCGGTCGTACCGACCGAATACCATGCTGAATTTTGCGGACTGCTGCAGCGGATCGCGCGCGGGGAAAGGATTGAGCACCACGAAACCGTCCGCCAGTGCAAGGACGGCAGACGCGTGGAGGTCTCCGCGACGTTGTCGCCGACCAAGAACGCGCGCGGCGAGGTCACCGGAGCATCTACTATCGTGCGCGATATCTCCGCCAGCAAAGCGGCCGAGAAGGCAGTGCGCCGCGCCAATGCCTATAACCGCAGCCTCATCGAAGCCAGCCTCGACCCGCTGGTGACCATCGGTCCGGACGGAAAGATTACTGACGTGAATGCGGGGACCGAGGCGGCGACCGGCCGAAGCCGGGAAGAGCTGATTGGCACGGACTTTAGCGACTACTTCACCGATCCGGCACAGGCGCGAGCCGGGTACGAACAGGTCTTTCGAGAAGGGCTGGTGCGCGATTATCCGCTGGAGTTGCGTCACAGCACGGGGACCACGATGTCGGTGCTGTACAACGCGTCGGTGTACCGCGACGAAAGCGGAAAGGTCATCGGCGTGTTCGCCGCCGCCCGCGACATCACCGCGCGCAAAGCGGCCGAGAAGGCAGTGCGCCGCGCCAATGCCTATAACCGCAGCCTCATCGAAGCCAGCCTCGACCCGCTGGTGACCATCGGTCCGGACGGGAAGATTACCGACGTGAATGCGGGGACCGAGGCGGCCACCGGCCGAAGCCGGGAAGAGCTGATTGGCACGGACTTTAGCGAGTACTTCACCGATCCGGCACAGGCGCAAGCCGGGTACGAACAGGTCTTTCGAGAAGGGCTGGTGCGCGATTACCCGCTGGAATTGCGGCACAGCACGGGGACCACGATGTCGGTGCTGTACAACGCGTCGGTGTACCGCGACGAAAGCGGAAAGGTCATCGGCGTGTTCGCCGCCGCCCGCGACATCACCGCGCGCAAGCGCGCGGAAGACGAGGTCAGGAAACTGAATGAGGGACTGGAACTGCGTGTCGAGCAGCGGACCGCCGAATTACAGGCCGCCAACAAGGAATTGGAAGCGTTTACCTATTCCGTATCCCACGACCTGAGGGCGCCACTTCGCCATCTGAGCGGATTCGCCAAGCTGCTGCTGGAAGAAAATGGGGGAGCACTGAGCCCGACCAGCCGGCACTATGTGGACGAAATCCGCGACGCGGCGCGTCGCATGGGAGAGTTGGTGGACGACCTGCTGGAGTTGTCGCGCATGAACCGGCAGGCGTTGCATCCGCAGCCGGTGGCGCTCAACTCCATTGTCGATGCGGTGCGGCACGAACTTGCTCCTGAAATCGGGCAGCGCGCGATTGAGTGGAAGATTTCCGGGCTGCCGGAAGCCGTCGGCGATCCGGTCCTGCTCCGACAAATATTCGCCAACCTGCTGGGGAACGCGGTGAAGTTTACGCGCCCGCGCGATCCGGCGGTGATCGAAGTCGGGGGACAACGCGTCGGCGGCGAAGCGGTGTTCTTTGTGCGCGACAACGGCGTGGGCTTCGACATGCGCTATGTCGACAAGCTTTTTGGAATTTTTCAGCGTCTCCACCGCACCGAAGACTTCGAAGGCACGGGCGTTGGTCTGGCCATAGTTCAGCGAATTATCCATCGGCATGGGGGCCGCATCTGGGCAGAGGCGGAACCCGATCGGGGCGCAACCTTCTATTTCACACTCGGGTGTGCCGAGTCACAAGCGTCAAGCGAGGAGCTCTATGAAGTCGCAATTGCCAACTGAAATTTTGCTGGTCGAGGACGATCCCAGGGATGTGGAACTCACCACGCGTTCGCTGGAGAAGGAGAACCTGTGCAACAACATCCACGTGGTTCGCGACGGCGCCGAAGCGCTTGATTTCATCTTCGGCCGGGGAGCGTATTGCCATCGGCAGGATGGCGCGGTTCCGTACCTGATTCTGTTGGACCTGAAGCTGCCCAAGGTTGACGGATTGGAGGTCCTGCGGCAGATCAAGCAAAACGCCAGGACACGAATGATCCCTGTCGTCGTCCTTACGTCCTCCCGCGAACAGCGGGACCTGGTGGAAAGCTACCGGCTGGGAGTCAACAGTTACATTCAGAAGCCGGTGGATTTTGCGCAATTCCAGGAGGCCGTGAAGCAGGTCGGCCTTTACTGGCTTCTGCTGAACGAAATGCCGGCGGTTGAGAGTGCGCCCAGGGCGGCGACGCCCAGTCCGATTGGAGCGGGGAGTTAAGCCGGCGCGAAAGCGCCGTTATGAGCGAGTGGCATTCGATGACAGCTGAGATCAGAAGCGGGAGGCGACTGCGCGTCCTGTTCGTGGAAGACTCGCGCGCCGACATCGAGCTGAGCTGCAAGGAATTGCAGCGGGACGGGTTCGATGTCCAGGTGGACGCAACCGACCGGCAACAGGATTTTGCTCGGCTAATTTCGCAGCACGATTACGACATCGTAATCACCGATTACGGCCTGCCGGGCTGGACCGGGCTGGATGCTATTCGTATTCTGCGCGAAACCGGCAGGCAGACTCCTGTCATTCTGCTGACCGGCTCGCTGGGGGACCAGATGGCTGTGCAGTGCATCAAAGCCGGCGCATCGGACTACGTGCTGAAAGAGAATCTCGCGCGCCTGCCGCACGCGGTCAAACTTGCCCTGCGCGATATGGAATCGGATCGGCGACGCCTGCAAGCGGAATCTAAGCTGAAGGAATACGCGGCACAACTGGAGCGCAGCAACCTGGAACTGCAGGAATTTCTTTCGATCGCCTCCCATGACATGCAAGAACCACTGCGAAAGATCCGCTTGTTCATCGACCAGCTGCAAGCGCAGCTCGGGAGGGCCGCCGACGATGCAGTGCGGCACAGCATGAGCCGGATCGGGGCAGGGGCTGTGCGCATGGCCGAGATCATCGAGGCCCTGCTCTCCTATTCGCAGATCGCGGCGCAAACGCAACCCTTCACGCGGGTGAACTTGTCCGAGCTGGTGGCGCAGGTAAGCAACGAACTCTCGGCAGGAATTCAGGCTGCGGCCGCGCAGGTGGAAGTTGGTGAATTGCCGACCATCCGGGCCAACCGCGTGCAGATGTATCGCCTGTTCTACAACCTGCTTTCCAATGCGCTGTCCTACCGCAGCCCGGAACGGGCTCCCCGCATCCAGGTCGGCAGCCGCTCGCGCCAGGACGGATACGTCGAACTGTTTGTAAGCGACAACGGCATCGGGTTCGAGGAACAGTACGCCGATCGTATCTTCCGGCCTTTTCAACGCTTGCATGTTCGCGAGAACGTCGAGGGGACGGGAATCGGGCTGGCGATCTGCCGCAAGATCGCCGTCCAACACCGAGGGACGATCCAGGCCACCAGCCAGCCGGGACAGGGGAGCAGGTTCACCATCATTCTGCCTACCGATGAGGCCGAAGCCGCTCGCTCCGCCGAATCGGAAGGCGCGCTCGCAGGCCGCCGCTGATGCGGCGAGCAGACCGGAAGCGCTTGCCAAAGCCTGCAATTCATTTCGGGACATCAGCAGAAACAGGAAATCAACGCGCGCAAGGTCCGCCGTGGCGTGCTCCAACGCCGCCCGGCGGTGCTACGGTTTCTCTGAGGAAATGCCATGGAGCTTGCCCAACAAAATTGCAGGACGGAAGTGGCTTTGCAAAAGTGCGCGACCGGAATCGCGGGCCTGGATGAAATCACGGCAGGAGGCCTTCCCCGCGGCCGCCCGACGCTGGTTTGCGGCGGCGCCGGCAGCGGCAAGACGCTGTTGGCGATGGAGTTCCTGGTGCGCGGCGCGCGGGATTTCGACGAACCCGGAGTGTACCTGGCGTTTGAAGAGACCGCGCCGGAGCTGGCGGTAAATGTGGCCTCGCTCGGCTTCGACGTTCCGCGTCTTATTGAAGAGCGAAAGCTTTGTATCGATTCCGTGCAAATCAACCGGGCGGAGCTGCAGGAAGCCGGTGAATATGACCTGGAAGGACTGTTCATCCGCTTGGGGGACGCGATTGACGCCGTGGGCGCCAAGCGGGTGGTGCTGGATACCATCGAAGTGTTATTCAGTGTGTTCCAGAATTCGGTCATCGTCCGCAGCGAACTGTCCCGGCTGTTCCGCTGGCTGAAAGATCGGGGCGTTACCGCGATCGTTACCGCGGAGCGCGGTGACGGCAGCCTCACGCGGCACGGACTGGAAGAATACGTGGCCGATTGCGTCATCCTGCTCGACCATCGCATCGTCGAGCAGGTCTCCACCCGCCGCCTGCGGATCGTCAAGTATCGCGGTTCGCTCCACGGAACCAACGAGTACCCGTTCCTGATCGGTGCGAACGGATTTTCCGTGCTGCCGGTGACTTCGCTCG
>DASSIZ010000072.1 GCA_035691485.1 Terriglobales bacterium | reverse complement strand
TTCTTCTGCGCCTTCACGCCTTTCATCTCGACGGGGGGGCCTTGCGACATTTGCTGTGCCACCATCAGCGAAGCAGAAAGCAATGCACTGGCGACTAGCGCCAGCCCAACAACCCTTACGCTTTTCATGGGAGTGACTCCTCTAGGAAGATTTAGGAGCCGTTTGATATCCGAGGATTCTGCGCTCAGTCTTAACGGGTGTCAAGTAGCAAACGCTGGCTCCGTCGGCGGCGGGCCAAGCATGGGTTCCGCCCGCGGGAGTGGGTGCCGTAAGTACTCAATTCCAGTGGATCAGCAACACTGGGCATTTCTTGACTGATGGGTCTCTTCGGCCCGCTGCCGCCAGCCAGAACGCGTCGGTCTACGTCGAAACCGAGTACGCCTTTACGGACCGTTTCTCCGCCGCCTTCGGAGTAGCCTATGTCTTTTCGAGATACTCCAGCAAGGACCCACCGCCGCCGATTTTTCCGTTTCTGCCGGGCGACAAGTGCCGATGCTGGAACAGCGAATGGCAAGACTTCGGCTTCACGGCGCGCTACAACGTACTGGGCGGCGGCAGACGATCCTATTCGGTGACTCCATCCGTCTCCTTGGGTGTGCCGACCCACGATTATGCGTTTCGCGGCGAGGCCGTCGTGGGGAAAAACCTGAAGGAGGCAGCCATCGCTGTTGATGCGGGCAAGCGGCTCGACCTGATTTCGCGCCGACTTTCCGTGCAGGGACGCTACTCCTACACGATCGTCGACAAGGTGCTCGACATTCCGAACAACCGCAGCAACATCAGCCTCGAGCCAGGTTTGGTCATGACGAAAAAGCTGTACGTCCGCGCGTTGCTAACATGGCAGCGCGTGCACGGGGGCCTGCGACTCGGCGCACCGGGTTCGGCGCTCCTTCCGCCCGGCGAGATCAATACGCCGGAGCGTCTCGTGCAGTCCGACCGCCTCCGGCGCGCCAACTACTTCCATGCCGGAACGGGTGTTTCATATTCGCTATCACGCGTCGACCTGTTCGCGTCCTATATCGCTTACGTGAACGGCACCGACACCCACGCTGGACGCGCCTTTTCCCTGGGCGTCAGTCTCCCGTTCGAGTGGCATCCGGGCGCCAAGCGTCATTAACTTAAGTGTTTGCCAGTTCGCGCAAAAGCCAGGCTTTCGCCAGCCGCCAATCGCGGGTGACCGTTTCCGGAGAAACTTTCAGGACTTCGGCCGTTTCCTCCACACTTAAGCCCCCAAAGAAACGCAACTCGACCACCTGGCTCTTGCGTGCATCCACTCTCGCGAGCGCCTCGAGAGCGCCATCCACGGCCAGTACTTCAGCATGCTTCTCAGGTGACACGATGGCGACCGCGTCGAGCGAGAGTTGCTCCGTTCCGCCGCCCCGCTTATGTGCTTGGCGGGCGCGAGCCTCGTCGGTTAGAATGCGCCGCATCTGCCGCGCGCAAAGAGCGAAGAAATGGGCGCGGTTCTGCCATTCCAGCCCCTTCATCTCAGAGAGCCGCAGGTAGAGCTCGTTGATCAGCGCGGTGGTTTGCAGAATGTGCCCTTGCCGTTCGTCACTCATGCAACGCTTGGCGGCGCGATGAAGTTCGCGGTAGACCTGCGGAGTCAACTTCTCGAGGGCGTGTTCATCCCCACTGCGCCAAGCGCGCAGCAGCCCCGTAATGTCGTCCTCTGCGTCAGCCATTGGAAACGCCGGGATGAGTGAGCGTCGGGACCGATGACCAGCGGAATTAGCATAAATCCAAGCTGCTCCGGCGACTAGGGGCTGCGCACGTTTTCTTTAGGACGATTGATGTTTTTGCCCTTGATTTCCGCTTATAGACAGTGTGGGGCAAGAACAGGCTTGCTGCAATCAGCACGGAGTCCTGTCGTGACGCCAGCCACAAGAGGAGAGAAAAATGACACCACGAAAAATTTTGAACTCTGTCGCCGCCTGGATGGTGATCAGCGTTGTACTTGTCGCGGGAATGATGGCTGCCCAACCGGCCTTTGCCAGCGAGGATCACGAATCCCAATGCAGCTTGGAAACGTTACGTGGCACGTACATTTTCAACGCGTCCGGGCACATCAATTTGCAAACCGGCTGGACACCGAAGGCAGTTGTTGAATTCCTGACCTTCAATGGTGACGGCACATTGACCAGCGTGGGGACGGCAAGCATCGGCGGAAATATTGCAGGGGGGAGTTTTCACCAGACAACCGGCGGCTACAGCCTCAAGGAAGATTGCACCGGTACCCTCGCCTTCAATCCCCAAGGACCTCACTTTGACATCTTCGTCGTACCCGGGGGGGCGCAGATTCACATGATACAAACCGATAGTTCGAATGTTCTGGCAGGTGTGGTGAAACGAATCTCACGGTAGTGCCAGAGCGTGCCCTGGTAGCCAGGGGAAGGGCTTGCGCCTTCTCCTGGTCTCTGGCTGCCATGCGTACGATTTGCGCCACATGTTCGGTACGCGGAGTTCTCTGCCGGCGCCACTGTGGATCGCTTCTGGCCACCGCAATTCAACAAGTCAGAAAAAAAGGGGCGTCCGCTTTGGCGGAGCCCCCGAACATTCCTTGGTCCTGACTTATCTCTAGATGTCGTAGTAGAGGGCGAACTCGTACGGATGCGGGCGCAGCCGCACCGCGTTTACCTCCTTGTCGCGCTTGTAACCGATGTAGGTGTCCAGCAATCCCTCGGTAAAGACATCGCCCTTGAGCAGGAACTGGTGATCGCGCTCCAAGGCATCGAGCGCATCTTCCAGCGATCCCGGCATGGACGGCACCTTCGCCAGTTCCTCCGGCCCCAGATCGTAGATGTCCTTGTCCAGCGGCTGTCCGGGATCGATCTTGTTCTCGATTCCGTCCAACCCGGCCATCATCATCGCCGCGAACGCCATGTACGGGTTGCAGCTCGGATCCGGCGGGCGGAACTCGATGCGCTTGGCCTTCGGCGACGCCGAATACATCGGGATACGGCATGCCGCGGAGCGGTTGCGCCGCGAGTAGGCCAGGTTGACCGGCGCCTCGAAGCCCGGCACCAGGCGCTTGTACGAATTGGTGGTGGGCGCGATGATTGCCGCCAGCGCGGGTCCGTGCTTGATCAGCCCGCCGATGTACCACAGCGCCATCTGTGACAATCCCGCGTAGCCGTCGCCGGCGAACAGCGGCTTGCCGCCCTTCCACAGCGACTGGTGGGTGTGCATGCCGCTGCCGTTGTCCTGGAACAGCGGCTTGGGCATAAAGGTCACGGTCTTGCCGTACTGGTTGGCCACGTTCCGCACGATGTACTTGTAGAGCATCATGTGGTCGGCGGAGAGGACCAGCGCGTCAAACTTCAAATCGATTTCCGTCTGCCCGCCGGTCGCGACCTCGTGATGATGGCATTCCACGGTCAGACCGCAGTTCTGCATCATCATCGTCATCTCGCTGCGCAGGTCCTGATAATGATCGGTAGGCGGGACCGGGAAATAGCCTTCCTTGTAACGCGGGCGATATCCCAGGTTGTTCTCTTTGCGCCCGGAATTCCAGCGCCCCTCCTCGGCGTCGATGAAATAGAAACCGTGCTGCTCGCGCTGGTCGAAGCGGACGTTATCGAAGATGAAAAACTCGGCCTCGGCGCCCATGTAGCAGGTATCGGCCAGGCCGGTGGAGGCCAGGTACATCTCCGCTTTCTTGGCGATGTAGCGCGGATCCTTGTCGTAGCGCTGCTTGGTCACCGGGTCCTGCACGTCGGCGATCATCACCAGCGTGGGCACCTCGGTGAACGGGTCCATCATGTACCACTTCGGATCCGGCATCAGCAGCATGTCGCTCTCGTGGATGGCGGCCCAACCGCGGATCGATGACCCATCCATCCCGAAGCCCTCCTCGAAGGAGGACTCGCTGAACTGATCGATGGGATAGGAAACGTGATGCCAAAGCCCGGGCAAGTCGGTGAAGCGCAGGTCCAGCAGTTTCGCCCCATTCTCCTTGGTGAACTGCAGGACGGTTTTCGGATCGGCCATATCTGCTCCTTGCGCCGGCTCGGCGCATAAGTCTCCGCGCCGCCGGCGCGGCTCCTCGGTTTATTTTCGGAAAGTAGTTGCTGGGCGGCTGCTGCTATCCGGTTGGGACTACAGCGGCACTATTGAAGCATAAATGTCGGGCTGCGAACCCGGGAAATTGATACTTTTTATCGGGCCGATAAGCTCCGCTTATATCCGGGCGCGGGACGGGACCATTGTGGAAAACCGGGCCCTAAATCAGGCCAGCGGACGGAGTGTGGCGGTGGAATTAATTCCGCCGGTTCCTCGGGTTGAAATACGCACAAGAAATTTTAGTGCGTGCTTTCCGGCGGTCCGGCAGCCTCACGCTTCCCTGCCCACTACCTTGCTCCTCCGCTCCACCAGCACGGTGTCACGCCACTTGCCGTCGCGCTTGCCGATCTTCTCGCGATGTCCTACCACACGAAAGCCGTTCGCCTCGCACAATTTCAGACTGGCCTTGTTCTCCGGGAAAATGGTGCCTTGCACTGTCCAAATGCCCGCGGCCTCGGAAGCCACGATCGCCGCCTTCATCAGTGCATCGCCCACTCCCTGCCCGCGCGCCCATGTCGCCACGTACACGCTCATCTCGGCCACGCCGGCATAGCAGGAGCGCTGCGATACCCGGCTCAGCGCCGACCATCCGGCAATGCTTCGCCCGTTGCGCGCCACCAACCGCCCGGCCGGCAGGTGGGTGCGGTCCCACTGTTCCCAGGTCGGCGCCAGGGTCTCAAACGTCGCGTTCCCGGTTCGGATTCCCTCCAGGTAAACAGCCGACACGTCCGGCCAATCGCTCGCCACCATGGCAACTACGACGACCGGCGCCCGGGCTTGCTTCGATGCATTCATCGCTTCCTCTCCGCGCTCGCCATTGATCGTTGATCTTTCCCGCTGCCCCCGTACAATTTCGGCGAGTCCCAAAACAGTTCAGCATAGACCCGCGCCGTCACGGCGGAACATCGATAGTTCTTATGAGGCAGATAAAATTTGTTATGGTCGTCATGGGTCCCCGCTAGATACTGAAGGCTCCGAGCCAAAAGCCAATGGATTTTGACCAACTCGAGACCTTCCTCGAAGTCGCCCGGCTCTCCAGTTTCTCCCGCGCCGCGGAGAAACGCTTCCGTACGCAGCCGGCGATCTCCGCCCAGATCCGCGCCCTCGAGGACGAAATCGGCGCCCGGTTGCTCGACCGCTCCGGCGGCAAGGTTTCCCTCACCGGAGCCGGTAAGGTTTTCCAAAAATATGCCGAAGATGCTCTGCAGTCGCGCCGCGGCGTCATCACCGCCATGGCGGAAATGGAGCGCGTGCCGCGCGGCGAAATCGTGGTCGGAGCCAACGAAGGCACCTGCCTGCATGTCCTTCCTGAAGTCTTCGCCGAGTTCAAAAAGCAATACGCGGGCGTCTCGGTCAATATCAATCGCCTGGAATCGGCGGGCATCCTGGGCAGCGTGCTGGATAATTCCGTGGATTTCGGCGTCGTCTCGCTTCCCGTGAACGACAACCGGCTTACCGTTGTGCCCATTCACCGCGACGAACTGGTCATCATTACGCCTCCACGTCATCCCCTGTCCAAGGCGAAGGCCGCCTCGCTGGCCGAGGCCGCCAACTACCCCTTATTGGTTCCCGAGGCCGGTCACACCCGCGACGCCATCGAGCAGCTCTTTCACGAGCGCAAGTTAAAGATGAATATTTCCATGGAACTTGATTCCAGCGAGCTACTTAAGCGCTTCGTAGCCGTCGATGTCGGAATCGGTTTTATCGCCCGCTCCAACGTCCTGGAAGATGTACGGGCGGGCGTCCTGGCTGCCTTGGCCATCTCCGACGCCACCATCCGCCGCGATCTGGCGCTCGTCTTCCGCAAGGATAAAGCCCTCTCGCGCGCCGCCCTCGCCTTTATCGACATTGCCGTCAAACTCAAGACCGCTAAGACCGCCAACTTTTAGGACGCCGTGCACGGTGTAACTTATACTAGGGTCGCAAGCTCACATCAGCAGGAGATTACGAATCTATGAAGATCGCCGTTCGCACCTGCGCCGCCCTGCTTCTTCTTTCTCTGGCCGTATTTGCAGCCGATAAGGTCCAGACCCTGACCGGGACTGTCAGCGACACCATGTGCGGCGCCAAGCACAGCATGATGCCGGGCACGCCCGACTCGGAATGCGTCCGCGCGTGCGTGAAGGCGGGCACCGATTATGCCCTGGTGGTCGGCGGCAAGGTCTATGTCCTCAAAGGCGACAAGGCCGCGATCGACAAGTTTGCCGGTCAGCCGGCCACGGTCAGCGGCACGGTCTCCGGCGACACCATCCAGGCGACCTCGATTACCGCCGCCAAGAAATAGCAGCCAACTTCATCGTAGCTGGTAGCCGGCAGTCAGGAGCTCGGCGGCATTGGCCGAACTGCCACGACGAGCTACCGCTGCCTGGTCTGAATGCGGGCGGCAGCGCACTTCGCCCCCTGCATGTTCAGCAAATTTTTTTTGCCTGATTGCATTTTCTCTGCACTGCTTCCGCGGCAGCGTGTTATTTTTCCAACCATTCGAAATTAGGTGGAGGCAAGCGAATTGGGAAAAGACATGGTCCCGCGCCGGATCTTCCTCACTAAGGGCGTTGGCAAGCACAAGGAACGTCTGACATCGTTTGAGCTGGCGCTGCGCGACGCGGGCATCGCGTCGCAAAATCTGGTGCGCGTCTCTTCTATCTTTCCGCCGCAGTGCAAGGTCATCCCTCGCGCCCTCGGTCTTCGCCACCTCAATCACGGGGAGGTTGTCTTCGCGGTGGTCGCGGAAAACTCCACGCATGAGCCGCACCGGCTGCTGGCGTCCAGTATCGGGCTCGCCATCCCAGCTGATCGCTCCACTTACGGCTATCTGAGCGAGCACCATTCTTTCGGAGAGACCGACGACCAGGCCGGTGACTACGCCGAAGAACTCGCCGCCGAAATGCTCGCTACCACCCTGGACGTCGAGTTTGACCCGGACAAATCCTGGGACGAGAAGAAAGAGGTCTACCGCCTTTCGAACAAAATTGTCCGCACCATGAATGTCACGCAGTCAGCCGTGGGCGACAAAAACGGCAAGTGGACCACCGTCATCTCCGCTGCCATCTTTATCTTTTGACCGGTGCAGGCACCTTGCCTCGGTGCGCGCCGGCGCGCGCCTCCGTTTTGCCGCTCGAAAAAACTTACGGTCGCGGCGGAGTCGCCGGCTTTTCCAGCGCTTCCAGTGCTATCTTCACCTGCGGATTCGGATTGATGCGCCATTCCGCTCGCAGTTCGTCGCGCGCCTGTTCCAATTTGCCTTGCTTCTCCAGCGAGATCGCCAACGCGTAATGAAAACCTGGTTTGGCTCCGAAAATCGCGATCGCCATGCGGAAAGATTGCTCCGCCCTCGCGTATTGGCCTTGCTGCAAGTGGCAAAGCCCGAGGTAGTAATACTGGTCGGCATTGCTGGGCAGCAGCAGGATTGCCGTCTCCAGCTCTTTCTGTGCGGCCGCGAATTGCCCGACCTCGTACAGTGTGATTCCCACCGCGAAGTGGGTTTCCCAGATGCCCGGCTTTAATCGCAAGGCTTCCTGGTATCGCTGCAGCGCCATATCCACGCGCCCGCGCTTATAAAGCTCGTTCGCCAGGTGATCGATGGCCAGTACATTTTTCGGTGCTGCCTTGACGGCATGCGCATACAGGATCAAATCATTCGCCCAAACCGTGTTCTGCAGCGCCGTTCCCGCCGCAAGCGCACATGCCAGCGCGAGCGTTACCGCCATTGGCGCGGCCGGCGCGCCGAGCAGTTCCCTGCCCTCCGACTTGATCTTCCGAATCGCCAACGCCACCACCATTGCGAGTCCAATCGATGGCAGGTACAGGTAGCGGTCGTGCACCAGGTCGTCGGCGTTAAAAACATAAATGCCGGCGATCGGCGGAATCATGAGAGCCGCCAGCCAAACCGAGGCGAAAGCCGCCACCTGCCAACGTCTCGACGCCCAGGCCAGCGCGCTCACGGCGGCCACCACGCCAACCAGTGGCAGCACGAAGTTCGACAGTCCCGGCGAGTGCACCAGCGGCACGTCCCGGAACACCGATAGACCCACGGGCCAGATCAGCTCCCGAACATAGAACAAGAGGAAGGATGGCAGGGTCAGCGCGACGTCGAGCCAGGGCTTCGCTTCCGGATATCCCAAACCCCGCAAAACATGATGCCGTACACCCAGGTAGGCCAGTGCCGTGGCGCCATAGGGAGCGTATCGAGCCGCCAGCGATACCAATGGTTCACGCTGCGGCCCGCGGCGGGAAACGTAGCGATCGTAGGCCAGCAGAATAATCGGCACCACGATGCCGGTTTCCTTGCACAGCATCGCCAGAGCGTATGCGGCTACCGATGCCGCCCTCCACCATTGCGCGTGGCTGCCGCCGTCACGCCAGCGCGCGTAGCTCAAGACACTGCCGATCACAAACACGGCAAGCAGCGGCTCGGTGACTCCTGAGATCCACGCCACCGTCTCGATGTGGGTGGGATGCAGTCCGAAGAGGACGGTCGCAATCGCTGCCGCCAGGCGATCGCCGGTGACGCGACGCGCCAGCACGTAAACCATGATTGTCACCGCCAGGTGCACGGCAACGGTGGTGGCGTGCCACCAGGCGGGATTCGCTCCGAACAGGCTGTAGTTGAGCAACAGCCAAAGCTCGAAGAGCGGTCGATAGTAATTCCCTGCGCGCCCCGCCAGTTGACTCCAGACATGCTCCCCGAACAGCCGGGGCGCGTGCCGCCAGAAATGGATGCGTGGGTTGTTGAGGATCTGCGGCAGGTCATCGTAGACAAACTGGAAGCGCAGCGTGTTGACGTAGGACAACGCCGTCAACGCCAGTGCCAGCGCCATCAGCACGCGCGCGGCGTCAGGACCGTGGTGCGGGCCGACAACTCTTGGCGCTTGCGTTACCGGCTCCTGTCTTCGTGATGTTCCCGCGCCCGCTGGCAGCAATCTTCCTCCTGGCGCACCTGGTTTCGCTGGCTGGTGTGGCGCTATCTTACCTTGGAAATCCTTTCTCCTGACCCACACCTGCTACCTGTTCGCCACTGGCGCCGCAAAATATAATTGGCGTGATTCGAGCTACCATGGCAGCCATCGAGACCTTCGCGCTGGAAAAGATTTATCTCGCCGGTTTCTGGCGAAAGCGTCCCAAGGTCGCGCTCAAGCCGCTCACCATCAGCGTGCAGGAAGGCGAGGTTTTCGGCTATCTCGGTCCCAACGGCGCCGGCAAAACCACGACCCTCAAGCTCCTCATGGGCCTGATTTTTCCAACCGGCGGCTCGGCTAAGATCGAGGGCGCCGACTGGCGCGATCCGCAGGTGAAGGCGCAGATCGGCTTCCTTCCCGAGCAGCCTTATTTCTACGATTACCTGACCGCCGGCGAACTGCTCGATTACTACGCGCAACTCTCCGGAGTGAGCGCGCGCGAGCGCCGCCGCCGCATTCCCGCCGTGCTCTCCCGCGTCGGACTTCCCGAAACCGGGCGCATGCAGTTGCGCAAATTTTCCAAGGGCATGCTGCAGCGCGTCGGCATCGCGCAGGCGATTATTCATGATCCCAAGCTGATCTTTCTCGACGAGCCCATGTCGGGGCTCGACCCGGTCGGCCGCCGCGAGGTCCGCGACCTGATCCAGTCGTTCAAGGACGAAGGCAAGACCGTATTCTTCTCCACCCACATCCTCTCCGATGCGGAGGCCTTGTGCGATCGCGTGGCGGTGCTGCACAAGGGCGAGCTGCGCGGAGTCGGCGTCGTACAAGACCTCCTCGCAAGGTTCAGCGGCAAGGTGGAAGTGATATGGGATGGCCGCTCCGCGCTGAACGCGCTGCAATCGCTTTGCTGCGAGTGCCACTCCACCGGCGAAACCACCCGCGCCTTGCTGCCGCAGGAGCAGCTCGATGCCGCGATTGACGCCATCCGCCGCGCCCGTGGGCGATTGATTTCTGTTACACCTTTGCGCGCCTCTCTGGAAGACTATTTCCTGGAGAAACTGAACGAGCCTGCCCCTGCCGAGGTGGCGCCATGATCAACCGCGTCGTCGCCATCTCTTTCAACACCTTCCGCGAAGCCGTGCGCGACCGGGTTTTATACAACCTGATCTTGTTCGCGCTGCTGCTAGTCGCCTCGGCTCTGCTGGTCGGCCAGATCTCGATCGGCATCGAGCGCATCGTGCTCGTCAATCTCGGGCTGACGGCAGTCTCCATCTTCGGCATCGTGATCGCCATCTTTATCGGCATTGGCCTGGTCTCCAAGGAAATCGAAAAGCGCACCCTGTACACCGTGCTGGCGCGCCCGGTGCGGCGCTGGGAATTCATCCTCGGCAAGTTCCTCGGCCTGGTCAGCACCCTGGTGGTGAATACGTTTTTCATGGCAGTCGGTTTTTTCGCCGCACTCCTGTATCTGGTGCACCATTTCCAGCGCAGCGATGCCTCTCTGCTGCTGGCGCTCTACTTCATCGTTCTTCAGTTCGTGATCGTTACCGCGCTGGCGCTGCTGTTCTCTTCGTTTTCTTCGCCGTTGCTGTCGGCGGTGTTTGCTTTCGCCTTATTCATCATCGGGACCTTTGCCGAAGATTTGCGGGCCTTTGCCGCCTTTACCCATGGTCCGGCCGGATGGATCGCTACCGCCGCGGCCTACCTGGTGCCAAATTTTTCAGCGCTCAACGTAATCTCGTCGGTCGCGCATGGCGAGCCGGTATCGCGCGTCCTGGTGGCCTACAACACCGGTTACGCGCTGCTCTATGCGGGAGCGGCGATCGCGGCGGCGGCCCTGATTTTTGAGCGCAGAAACTTGAAATGAGAGGGCGGTCGATGACTGGCACGTCTGGCGATTGCAGCACCGCGACAGAACAAAATTGAAGCACCGCACTACAGTTACGGTCGTCCTGTCAGCCGTGCTCGTGGTGTCTATGGGCGGCGCTGTGCTTCTGCTTCGCCGAATTGATCGTCTCCGCGCCGGCGCTACTCTGGAAGAGGTGCTATATATTCCGTCGCCGAAAATCCTGAAGCGCATGAGCCTCGGCTACAGCGGCCTGGTGGCCGATATCTACTGGACCCGGGCTGTGCAGTACTTCGGCGCCAGGCATCGGGCCCGCGCCAAAGACTATCGACTGCTGGGGCCGCTGCTCGATATCACCACCGAACTCGACCCGCACCTGATTGTGGCCTACCGCTTCGGCTCCACTTTTCTGGCGCAGAAGCCGCCCGAGGGTGCTGGTCAACCCGACAAGGCAGTCGAACTGGTAGAACGGGGCATTCGCGCCAATCCCAACGATTGGCAGCTCTACTACGAACTCGGATTCCTCGAGTACATGGAACTGCACGACCCCGGCGCCGCCGCGCGCGCCTTCGAGCGTGGCTCGCAGGTTCCGAGTGCGCATCCCTTCCTCAATGTGCTCGCCGCCTCCATGGCGCAGCACGCGGGCGAAATCCAGATGGCGCGCATGCTTTGGACCACGACCCTGGAAACCAGCGAAGACAAAATGATCCAGGCCAATGCCGCCAAGCACCTCATCGCGCTCAAGGTAGATGAAGACGTTCCGCGGCTGGAAGCAATTGTCTCCGAATACAAGCGCCGTAGCGGTCGCCTGCCGGCTTCCTGGTCCGAGCTCATCACCGCCGGCCTGCTGCGCCGCATTCCCGTCGATCCGGTCGGCCATTCCTACAAGCTCATGCCGGAAGGACGCGTCGAGGTCGCCGATCCCGATGCCCTGCCGTTCATCAAGCAGGGTCTGCCTCCGGGAAGGCAGCCTGGAATGCTGGCGGTGGAAAAACAGGCCTGAGATTTACCACTGGAAGATTACCGTAGCGTCGTTTTTGACCGTCATTGATCTAAGAAACCATGCGCTCGCTGTCCTACCTTTTGCTTGGCCTGCTACTCAGCGCCGTTGCCACGGCACAAAATGATGCTCACAAGATTGCCGAGAGCGTGGACCGCCGTTATAACAACATGCATTCGCTGGAAGCACAGTTCACGGAAACCTATCGCGGCGCCGGCATGGCGCGCAATGAATCCGGGACCCTGTGGCTGAAACGTCCGGGCAAAATGCGCTGGGACTACCGCGAGCCCCGCCCCAAGCTGTTCATCTCCGACGGCAAGACGGCCTGGTTCTACGTGCCCGGAGACCAGCAGGTGCGCAAGGCGTCGGTGAAAAAGCTGGACGATCTCCGCTCGCCCATCCGTTACCTGCTCGGCAAGACCAAGCTGGAAAAGGAATTTTCCGGGCTCTCGCTGGCGCCCGATGCCAAGCCGCTCGATGCCGGGGACGTAGTCTTGCGTGGATTGCCCAAGGGAATGGAGGACCGCGTTACCCAGGTGCTGCTCGAAATCACGCCCGATTCAGAGATTCGTTCCATCACCATCGACGAGGCGGACGGCTCCACAACCCAGTTCCGCCTCTTCAATCAGAAGCAGAATATCGCTCTGTTGGACAGCCGCTTCCGCTTCGTGCCGCCCCCGGGCGTCGAGACGGTGGAGGCAACCGAAGTCTCGCAATAGGCACTCGGACGGCTTCATGGCGCCTCCTTAATCCTGAGTAGCAGTGCTACACTGGTAACTAACTAACTCCCCCTTCTGAGCAGTAGAATTGACCAATCTCGAATGGCTGAATTTGTCATAAGAATGGCCGACGAGCGCGGCCACGTGCTGGAACAAATGGAGATGGGAGCCTCCTCCGGCGAGGTGCGCGACCGCTTTGCCCAGCAGGGTTTTCTGGTCTATTGGGTCAAGCCACGCAGCATTTTGTCCGGCGGCCAGCTCCGGCTTCCCCGTCGCCGCAAGATCAAGATGGAGCAGTTCGTGGTTTTCAATCAGCAGTTTGTCACGCTGATTCACGCCGGACTGCCCATCCTGACCGCTCTCGACCTGCTCATCCGACGCCAGCGGAATCTCTATTTTCGTTCCATACTGGAAAATGTGCGCGACCGCGTCAAGGCCGGCGAGCTGCTCTCCGACGCCTTCGCCGCCCAAGGCGCTTTCCAGCGCATTTACACCACGACATTGCTGGCCGGCGAAAAAAGCGGCAACCTGGAAGAGGTGCTCACCCGCTACATCGCCTTCCAGCGGCTCGGCATTGCATTTCGCAAGAAGCTGATCGCGTCCTTAGTCTACCCGGCTCTGCTGGCGATCATGGTCGTTGTCATGATCGGGTTCCTGGTCACCTACGTTATCCCGCAGTTTGCGACGCTGTACGCCGCCATCGGTCGCGCGGACGCGATCCCCCCGATTACGCAAGTGATGCTTGCCATCGGCGTGAACGCGCAGCACTACGCGCTTCCGGTGCTGGGCGTATTGTTGCTGGTCGCCGCGGTGCTGTGGCGGTGGAAGAATTCAGAATCAGGCGGCCTGTACCTCGAGCATCTTCGAAGCCGCATCCCGGTGCTGGGCGAAATTTCTCTCAAGTATCAGGTCGCCGTATTGTCCCGCATGTTGTCTACCCTGCTGACGGGCGGCCTTCCCCTGGTGCCGGCGCTGGAAACCGCGGCCGCGTCCATGCAAAGCAAGATGGTCGCAAAAAGCATTGCTAGCGCCGCCGGGCGCGTCCGCGAGGGTGCCTCGCTGTCGAAGAGCCTGGAAGAGACGCGCACCATTCCCGAACTCGCCGTCGAAATGATCGAGGTCGGAGAGTCCACCGGCGCCTTGCCGGCCATGCTGACATCGGTGGCCGAATTTTATGAGGAAGACGTGCAGACGGCGCTCACCGCCGCCATGTCGCTGATTGAGCCCGCCATTTTGATCGTGATGGGCATCATTGTTGCCTTCGTGCTGATTTCCCTTTACCTGCCTATTTTTACCCTCGGCGCCGGGGGCGTGCGATGATGCAAGTCGACGCCGCTGTCGCATTCTTAGGGAGGCCTGCTGATCGAGTAAGGATACAAGCGACGCTTCATGGCTACTGAGAACAAACCGATATTCGTCGGCGGCGGAGGCAACGGTGCTGCCGTGGGAACCCCGGCGGAAGAAGAAGAGCGCGCGCGCGATCTCGCCCGGCGTTACCGCTGCGAGTTTCTGGATTTGCGCAATCATCACATTCAGCACGAGCTGATGCGCAAGGTGCCGGTGGAGCTGATGTTCCGCTTCAATTTCGTGCCGCTGGAAGAGCTGCCCGACGGTTCTCTCGCC
>DASSIZ010000071.1 GCA_035691485.1 Terriglobales bacterium | reverse complement strand
GTGATCCGCGAGGCGAGGCAACTCGTTGAGCGGCCGGACCCGAAAAAACCGACGGATACTGCGAGGTTCCGTTGGGGTTCGGTACCGCGAAAGCGGCGATCGCATCAGGGGCTGTGACGGTACATGCGTCCACGTCGTTGACTCCCTCGCAGGAGCCGACGGCTAGACCATAACCAATGTCACGGCCCTTCTAATTTTCCCCAGTAAAACTCCAAGGCCAAACAGTCCTGAATCGACAAGGTTGAATAATTTCACCCGGCCCCGCCGTATCCTCGCGCCGGCTTTCGGTTAGGCCCGCAGGGCGGCGTGGACGCGGCCGGCCAGTTCAGGCCGCTGGAGCCGCATGATTCGATCGACGGCGGAACATGTCGAGGGGTACACCAGCACAATGGTCCCCAAAGACGGCTGCCACCAGGGCAGGCAGGACGCGATCAGCAACTGGGCTTCCGCCAGGAACGCATATACTCGCGTCTCGATTGCGAGATGGATCAGTTGCTGTGCGGCCTCACTCACCTGGGTGTCGCTGCTGGCGCGCGCAGCCTGACCTAGCCGGACCAAGATGGCGGAGTTCCTGGCGATCATGCGGACGTATTCGTATGCGGCGAGGAACCGCGACCTGCGAACACGGAGAAACGAGTAGGGCGGCAAGTGCGCTCGCAAGTATTCGTCATCTTCGGGTCGCAGGAGATTACGAAAGGCGTCAACATCGATGGGAATGGTGCGGCCGAAGAGCTGTTCCGGATCGGTGACTGCACTGGCAAACCCTCGCACCGCGCTGCGGATGGCGAGAGTCAACGCTAAGGCGATTGCCGACAATACGAATAACCACATCATCGTGTCAGGATCTCCATCAGCGCCTGGTTCCAGGCGGCCAAATTGTTTTCAGGCAGAACATTCGCCGATGCAGCCTTCTGTTCTTTGCTTAGAAAAAATACGACCCAAACGATCACGGCACAGGTATAGGCGCCCGGTTTGATCAGCTGAAACGCGGCGGATGCCGGAGGTCCGAACTGCAAACGGGCTGCAACCGATGCCATTTCCACGGTGGTGTACAAGCCCAACCCAACGAGAACGCCGAAGGCATAATGACCCCATCGTAATGCCAGCGCTGACGATAGAACAATTACGAAAAGGATCAGTCCTGCTTTGACCACGGCGGCGGCCAGGCTGAGGGCAAGCAGCCCTGCCATGATGCGGGAGGAGTCGCGTCCGTGAACCCTCGCGGCCACCATGACAGAGGCTAGTATTGACACCGCAGCCGACCACCGAAATAGCGCATTCTGGAGCGCCCCGAATCCAGAGTAGTCACGGAAGAGATACGAGTACAGCTGGTACAAAATGGCCACCACAAGAACGGCTTCCACGAAATCGCCGATCCAGTAGACAAGAAAATAGGCCTTTCTTGAATGCCCGGCCAACAGCAATATTCCTGTTTTTGCTACCATGAAAGTAAGGTAATAAAAGAAAATGGGACAGGCGTGCCAAAGTTTCAGGTAGGCGACACGAACAAGCAAGATGAGTTGCATGGTTGGAGCGCTCAGCCAAAGGATTAAAGTTATGAGCCGATAGTATGACATGAGTTGCCCGAGGATAGTACGTTTCGCGGCAACTCACAATCCGTGTTTTACATTTTACCTACTTGAACCCACTGCCATCATCGATGGAGTGCTGCGGGCGGCAGCGGTCCCGGGCAATTAGGGTCGGAAAATGGGTCGCATAATGGTGGCGGGTCACTCCCCGCAAGCGCGATGGTGGAAGTGGTAGCAACTAGAAGCAAGCTGGCGATCAGGATACGAACTAGTGTTTTCACGGCCAAACTCCTTTCAGAGGGAACTTGGCCGCGATAATGTTCTGCGGTTGTGCTACGTTGGTAAGAGTCGGAGAGTAGTACGACTTTCCGAAATTGGAACAAACATGCTATTGCTGTCAGCTTTCGAAGATTTTGTGAACCGGACCTTGGCAGCTACTCCGGGCAAGCTGAGAAAGCTTCTCTACCTCGGCAGCCTTCATCGTGACGGCCAATACCATCACTGGGGTTTGGCGCGCGCTCACGGTCATGCGGCGGCAACCGCGGCTATGGCCGATTCCCATACGAGTATTTGGCTGGATGTGCTGCGTACACCGATCGCGAACCTGCATTCAGAAATGCAGTCGCTCAAGGAAGGCCCAGGTCAGGGAAGTCCGCATTGGCTCAAGGATGCTGCGGCTCTAGTACCAGAGAACCGCGCGGGTGGAACGGAGCGGCATTTCAATTCAATTCTTTTGGCGCTTTCGCTGCTTTCGAAGGCGGGGCGGCGACGAAATCGACAAGCCTCATAGCAACGCCCACAACTTGGCCGAGAATCTCGGCGTCCTCTTGATCTCTCAGGATACGCGGTTGGACTGGAGAGAGAGGATGCGACTGCAAGACAAGTTGATTCTGTTGCAGCGCACACCAGCAGCAGGCGTATCCGTCCCTGGTTTCGACGAAATAGACGGGTCGCTCATATTCCGAACGCCACATCCCCTCGCAAACCCGATTCCTGGATTCGTCAATCTGGACGAAAGAACCCGGCAGCAGCAGAGGATACATGGTGAAGTCTTCGGTTCCGATGTATCCGTAGTTGTAAGCAGTTCTAGCCAGGTGCTGGAGATAGACAAAAGGTAGAGCGCCCCATTTTTCGACCATGCGTCCGATATTGGTGGTTCGCCTGCAATCAAACGCAGGATCCATGCGAACCGGAACCTGGATTTCAGTGCCAGCAATACTTGCGCGCATCAGGTGTGTTTTCGGCGGTTCCACCACGCTCAGATCTTCGGCAGACTTCGCGACAAAAATCCCGTACCAAGATAACAGCTCATCAAGGCTGATCCGGTAGACAACGGAAAGTACATAAAGACGGTAGACACTGGGGATAACACCCTTGGTCTCAATGTCGGACAAACGACTAAGCGGGATGTTGAAGTCTTCGTTGTCGTACTTGACTGCAAGCTGGGCGCTTGCCGTCTCGACATCTCGTATCGTAAGTCCCAACTTTTCCCTAGTAGCGCGCAACTTCTGGCCAGCATTCATAAGATATAATCCGAACCGTTAGCGGTATTAGACCCTACCCGGTGCGGTTCTGCCAAGAACTTTACATAACATCATCCTTTCCAAAACTATCGACCAGTATTATGCTTTCTATCCACCTTAATACCGGGAAGGAGCCAAATTGGACATCAGCAAGATCCTGGACGAGTTGAAAAAGGAAAGAACCCGCATCGAACAAGCCATCTCTGCCTTGGGCAACCTGGGCACAAAACAGGGCAATGGAAGAAGGACTCGGGCCACTACTACACGCCGGCGGAAACGGCGCTTGACACCGGAAGGCAGAAAGAGGCTCTCCGAAATGATGAAGAAGAGATGGGCGGAACGGAAGAGGCGCGCGAAAGCCGCGTAGAGACGTTTGTTACGAATTCAGAACATCTTTACGTTCGCGGGTTGCCGCCTCCCATCCATGGTCGATAATCCCCGCTGCTTTGCCGGGGAGGGCCATGGGAAAAGAACTGCTCTCACTTCTTCGCCAACGCCGTAAACTGCTGGACCGCGCGATTCGGGCTCTAGAAGAATTTCAAAAGCTCAGCGCTCCGCATCGAGTTAGGCTCGATCGCGCGGATCTACCAACTGGTGACAAGGTCATAGCTTTTTCTGCTCGCCGGAATTCGCCGACTAAAACGCGGAAATAGTTTCGTAGTCGAGAGTCAACACCGTTGCTTCTCGTACTGCCTTCCCTTGGCGCCTCCCGGCAGGTCTACGTAGCCGGCAGCGCGGCTTCGTTCTTCGTCACATTCTCTAGGACATCCTTGGATTTGCTGTAGCTATTTGCGGCGCTCTGCTCAAAGGCCAGCCGCCCCATTCCGCCGGCGTCATGCCCGGGAACCTCGGCCCCTTCGGCCGCGGGTGGGTTAATGTGAATTTTCTGCTGGCGAGGCTGTGCCTCTGGCGTAGAATAGCGCTCCTCTCGGGTGATGAGGACGGCGAATGACCGAAGGGCGGGGGGTTCGGTTCGTTCAAAATTCGCTGTCTCTGATGGCAAGAGCAAGCCGAAGTCTCCAAATACAAGGAGCAACCATGATTCGTAGAGTGCTGGTCTTGTTTGCAGCGGCGATGATTTGTCTGACGGTCGTTGGGGCAGTGGCGCAGGAAATCACTGGTGACATCCGCGGAATCGTGAAGGATCCTACTGGCGCACTGATCAGCGGCGCCACCGTCAGTGTTACTAATATTGATCGCAACGCTACGATTCGCACTCTGAAAACCGGTGCCGATGGTTCTTACGTCGCCGCCTTCCTGCCAGTCGGACATTATTCTGTCGTCGTCGACGCCCCGGGGTTCAAGCCTTACACGGCGAGCAATATCGTTCTGAATGTGAACGATCATCGCGTGGTGGATGTGCAGTTACGGGTCGCCGGAACAGAGGCCGCTGTGACCGTGCAGGAGTCCACAACTGCGGTTGACCTGCAGACACCCACGGCGGCCGGCTTGATCACCGGCGTACAGGTTCGCGAACTGGCCATCAACACGCGAAACTTCGCGCAACTAGTGGCTTTGCAGCCGGGTGTCAGCACTGCCCTTGCTGCCGACCAGCTCTTCATGGGCCCGGTGAACCCGGTAACTGGCACGTCCAATCAGATGAACTTCGCGGTTAACGGCGCCCGTGCCACCCAGAACAACTGGACCATTGACGGCGTTGACAATTTTGACCGCGGCGCCAACCTCACCCTCATCAGCTATCCCAGTATTGACGCAATCGCAGAGTTCAAAGTATTACGCTCCAACTACCTGCCGGAAAATGGCCGCAGTTCAGGCGGTGAGATCAACGTCGTCACCCGATCCGGGACGAACTCGCTGCACGGCAGCGCTTACGAATTCGTTCGCAACGACGTGTTCAATGGCAACAACTATTTCAACAAACATTTCACCAATCCGGCCTCGGTGATCAAACGTCCACCTTTGCGCTGGAACGATTTCGGCTTTACACTCGGCGGGCCGATCAAGAAAGATAAGACATTTTTCTTCTACTCGCAGGAATGGCGCAGGATCATCACGTATAACACCCGGGTTAGCAACCAGCTGCCAACCGCCGCGGAACTGGCGGGCAATTTCCCGTCGCCGGTGTGTGTCGCCTTTAGCGCTGGAACCTGTACTACCCAGTCCACGACGGTAACCGCCATCAACCCCGTGGCCGCCGCCTACATCAAGGACATCTATTCCAAGTTTCCTGCGATCAACAACACCACGACTGGAACGCTGACATCAGTAGTTCCCAACATTTTTAATTATCGCGAGGAGGTGGTCCGGATCGATCACCAGTTCAACTCACGCTTCAGCATTTTCGGCCGTTATCTGGATGACTCCATTCCCACCCAGGAGGGCACTGGCCTGTTCCAAAATACGTTCTACGTTCCGGGAATGGCTTCGACGAGCACCAACTCTCCCGGGCGCAACGGAACCGCGCATGCAACCTGGGCCATCCGGCCGACGTTGCTCAACGACGCCGGTTACGCCATCACCTGGGGAGGCATTATCAGCAATCTGACCGGCACGGTCAGCCGCACGGCGTCGCCCGACATCAATCCTACGCTGCGATACACGACCAATGTCCAGCTCGTGCCGCAGCTCGACATGTGCACCCTGACCAACGTGGCGTGCGGCCAGGCCGTCGGCGGTTTCGGCCCTTATCGCGACTACAACATCAACCACAGCGTCTTCGACAATCTCACCTGGGTGAAGGGCCGTCACACGATGAAGTTCGGCGGCAGCTACAACCATTACAAGAAAGACGAAAACGTAAACGCCGGACAGGGCCCCAACGGCACCTTTTACTTCAGCGACGCGGCTGCTGGAGCGGCGGCCAACAATACCTATGCGCAGCTGTGGGCAAATTTCCTGATTGGCAACGTGACCCGCTTCACCCAGACGAACGTGGATTTCCGCGCACTCGTCATCCAGAATCAGTACGAATTCTATGCCCAGGACGAGTGGCGGGCTTTGCCGAATCTGACCTTAAGCTACGGCCTGCGCTATTCGCTGTTTATGGCTCCGACTTACGGGAATGGCGAGCTGTCCACGTTCGATCCCGCCACCTTTAACCCCGCCAACGCACCCGCCTTGACCACAGCCGGTTTGTTCCCCGCCGGCGTGGATCCGCAGACCTATGCCAACGGCATGATTATCGGCGGCGTGAATTCGCCATTCGGTGACGCTGTACAGCGTACGCCGAAGAAGGCTTTCGCGCCGCGGATCGGGTTCGCCTGGGATCCTTTCAACACGGGAAAAACCAGCGTGCGCGGCGGTTACGGGATATTCTTCGATTCGCCGGCCGTGGGTAGTTCGGAGACATTTGTCTCCAACAACACGCCCATCGTGCAGAAGGTCACAATTAACAATCCCAGCTTTACCAACGTCAATACTGGGCAGCCCGCGGTCGGCAATGTCGCGCTGACCGTAGGCGGACCCAACCCCAACAAATGGACGCTCCCCTATACGGAGATGTTCAACCTTGACGTGCAGCACCAGTTCACCAATTCGACCATGCTCGACGTCGGCTATTACGGCAGCCTCGGGCGCCACTTGATCGGCGTGATTGACGTCAACATGCCGCAGCCCGGTACTTTCGTCAATGCGGGCATTGCAGTGCCCTTCGTGGGCAACAATACCAACCTGCAGAAGCTCAATCTCGTCCGTCCCTACAAGGGTTACGAGGCGATCAACTTGTTTACCCCTGTCTTCACCTCGAACTACAACTCATTGCAGGTGCAGTTCCAGCAGCGGCTCACGGGAAACTCCTTGATTGTTGCCAACTATACGTGGTCGCGCAATTTGGGCACCGCCTCCAACGACTTTCGCGCGCCGCAGAACACCTACAACATCCTCGGCGACTACGGCCCGATGGATATCGATCGAACCCACATCTTTACTGCCAGCTATGTCTACGACCTGCCGTTCTTCAGAACTCAGCAGGGCGTTGTTGGACATGCCCTCGGCGGCTGGGAACTCTCCGGGATTGTTTACGTGAATTCCGGGGCCCATCTCACGGCCACAGCGAGTGGATCGTCCAACGATCGTGCCGGACTTGGAATCGCCAGTGATACATTCTCGGGCGCTCGCCCCGACCAGATCGGCGATCCCAACAGCGGGGCGCCCCACACTGCCGACCAGTGGTGGAACAAGTCGGTGTTTGTTGCTGTTCCCACCACGCAGATTCGTCCCGGGGACGAAATGCGAGGTACGATCATCGGCCCCGGCCTCTTCCGTTGGGATGCGAACCTTTACAAGAACACGAAACTTAGCGAGCGCTTTACCTTGCAGTTCCGTGCTGAAGCGTTCAACGTTTTCAATCACACCAACTTTAACGGCTTCGGCAGCACGAACTACACCAGCTCGTCGTTCGCGCGGGTTACCAGCGCCCGTGATCCGCGGCAGTTGCAGCTCGCGCTCAAGCTGCTGTTCTAAGCCGCAGCGGCATTGCCGGCTTGGGAATTCGCACGCCGAGAGGGCCTGCGCTTCTGCAGGCCCACTTTTTTGCACTGAAGGTATAACTTAGGGTGACGCTGGGTGCTAAGCGGCCCAGCACCTTCCAGGACGACATCGATGCCGGCTTCGAAGATGTTGCGGGAGATCGGGCAGCAACCGGAAGTGCTGGAACGCACGATTGCATCCGAACTGGCGACAGCGGAGAAGATCCGAAGGCGCTTTGCCAAACGAAAGCCGCGGCTGATCGTGCTGGTCGCGCGCGGCACCTCCGATAATGCGGCACAGTTCGGACGTTACCTCCTCGAGATCACGACCGGGATCCCGGTCTCGCTTGCCGCCCCCTCGGTGTATACGCTGTACAAATCCGCGATGGATCTTAAGGACATCCTGCTGGTCGCGATTTCGCAATCCGGCGAATCCACCGACATCAACGTGGTGGTGAAACAGGCCGCAGCGCAGGGCGCGTTTACCCTGGGAATCACAAACCAGCAAACCAGCGAACTGGCGCGACTGGTGGACACGGTTTTCCTGGTGCGCGCCGGGACAGAAGAAAGTGTTGCGGCAACCAAGACCTACACCGGCCAACTGCTCACGTTTTACCTGCTGGCGTACGCGCTGGGAGGATCGATCCGAGTCGACGACCTGCGCCGCCTTCCGCAGTGCGCGTCCGCGGCGCTCCAGTTGCAGCCGGAAATCGCCGCGCAGGCGGTGCGCTATCGCTTCATGGAGCGGGCGGTAGTGGTCGCGCGCGGGCTGAATTATGCCAACGCCTTCGAGTTCGCACTCAAGCTGATGGAGACATGCTACGTGGTTGCGGAACGATTTTCTTCCGCCGATTTTCTGCACGGTCCCATCGCGATGCTGGAAGCTTCGTTCCCAGTGTTCATGTTTGCGCCTCCCGGCGTCACCTGGAAGGGATTGGCCGGACTCGCGAGCCAGCTGCAGGAAATCGGCGCGGAAACATTGATCATCACCGACCAAAGCCATCGCGCTGCGGTAAAACGGGCTGCGTCCGGCAGGCTCAACCACAGCTTCGTCATCCCACTGGAAATCGAATCTCGCGACCGCCCCGCCGATCTCTACACTCCGATTCCGTATATCATCCCGGCCCAATTGCTGGCCGTATCGCTGGCGGAGGTCAAAGGACTGGATCCGGATTGCCCGCGCGCCCTGAGCAAGATCACGCGGACGCTGTAGCCTAGCTAACCGCCATGCCCGCGACGAATGTTTTGAGTGGTCGTCCATCGCCGGTCAGGACCACGATATCGGCGTCGGCGCCTTCGACGATGTGGCCTTTGCGTCCGGCGAAACCAGCCACGGAAGCGGCATTCAGCGTTGCCAGGCGGATTGCCTGCTGCAGATTCCAGCCGGCAAATTGCACTACATTGCGTACCGCGCGATCCAGCGTGAGCACGCTTCCAGCGAGGCGGCCTTCGTACTCACAGCGCTCGCCGGTCACCGTGACTTCAAATCCGCCGAGTTGATAGCGGCCGTCGCCCATGCCCGTGGCGCTAATTGCATCGGTAATCAGCACCGCGCGTTCCGCCCCCTTGGCACGCAGGAATATCCGGATTACTTCGGGATGGACGTGAATGCCGTCGGCGATAATGTCGGCCGTCAACCTTTCATCCGCGAGCACCGCGCCCAGAATGCCGGGCTCGCGGTGATCGAGAGGGCGCATTGCATTGAAAGTGTGGGTGGCGTGGCGAGCGCCGGCGGCAACCGCAGTTTCCACAGCCGCCAGTGGGCTATCGCTGTGTCCCATGCTGACGCACACGCCGCGCCGCGCCGCCTCCGCGATCAGGTACTCCGCGTGGGGGAGTTCCGGCGCAACCGTCATGATCGATATTTTTCCACGTGCAGCCTGCCAGAGATGGTCGAAAATTTCGAGCGAGGGCGCCTGCAAATGATAGGACGGATGAACACCTCGTTTTGCATGGCTGATGAATGGACCCTCCAGGTGAATGCCGAGCGGTTGTGCGCGCAGGCTGCCGTCGCGGGATCGAGCTGAAACCGTCTCGATCGCCGAGGCGAGCCTTTCTAAGGCAACGCAAGTCGTATCGAGCGGCGCGGTGACGGTGGTGGGGAAATAGCCGGTCACGCCGTGGCGAACCAGAGCCCTCTCGAAATCCTCCAGAGCGCCGGCGTTGGCGGTCATGACATCGTGCCCGGCGCCGCCATGAATGTGAATGTCGATCAGACCCGGCGCCAACACACCGTCAGGAAAGTCACGCACTTCGGTCCCGGCGGGTATCTCCGACAGTTGGCGAGAGCTCACCCTTGCAATTTGCCCATCTTCAATAACGATCAGCGGCTGCTCAATCCGTTCCAGGGGTGTCAGAAGCGCCGATGCGGTCAGGACGGTTCTCATGGCTCACTTGTCCGAGAGAATCAGATCATAAACGCGATGTCGACGCGGCGTTTCGGAAATTCTGCCGGCATCCGCCAACTTTTAACCTCGACCGGTGTTATGGCCAGTGGTGAGGCACATCTCCCCCATGGCATTAGAACTCGCTCGCAGGCAGCGCCGGTGGCAGATAGCGTGCGCGTCTCTGGCAGTAATCTGCCTCTGCGTTCCGCTGGGACCAGTCAGCGCGCAACAGCTTCCGACATTCTCCTCGAACGTCAAAGTGGTCAACGTTCCGGCCACGGTGCGCACGAAGAAGGGAGAGATTGTTCGCGGTCTTAGCAAGGACGATTTCTCGCTGGTTGAGGATGGGCGCCCGCAAGTCATCAAGTATTTCGCCAAGGAAAGCGACCTGCCCCTGTCGATCGGATTGCTGGTGGACACCAGCCTGAGCCAGCGCCGCTTGATCGACCAGGAACGCAGCGCGAGTTTTGTCTTCCTGGAGCAAATGTTGCGCGAAGACCGCGACAAGGCATTCGTCATTCATTTCGAAGGCGAGAGCGAGCTTCTGCAGGATCTCACCTCGTCGCGCCAGAAGCTGCAGTCGGCGCTCGATAAACTGGAAACCCCGACCATGCGACGTGCAGGCGGCGGTTGGCCCGGCGGCGGTGGCGGTTGGCCGGGAAGCGGAGGTCACGGCGGAGGATCGCATGGCGCCGGCGGCACCGCCCTTTACGACGCGGTGTTTCTGGCGTCGGATGAGGTCATCAGCAAACAGCAAGGCCGGAAGGCTCTCATTATTCTTTCCGATGGCGTGGACAACGCCAGCCGGGTGTCGATCGAGCGAGCCATCGAATCAGCTCTGCGCGCCGACACCATGGTGTATTCGATTCTCTTCGCTGATCCCGACGCCTATGGCGGCGGCTTCGGTGGGAGAATGGGCGGGGGCGGGTGGGGACGGCGCGGCGGTGGTTACCCCAGGTTCCCGCAACCTCAGCAGTCAACGGCAAATGGTAAGAAGGTGCTGGAAAGGATCTCCAAGGAAACCGGCGCGCGCATGTTCGAAGTCTCGAAAAAGCTGCCGATCGGGGAGATCTACGCCCAGATCCAGGAAGAACTTCGCAACCAATACAGCTTAGGCTATACCCCTGACCAGATCGCAAGCGGGTATCACAAAATCCAGGTCGCAACTCGCGAGAGAGACCTGGTGGTGCAGGCGCGAGACGGCTATTACGCCCGGCCGTAGTCCTCGCTTAAACTGTAGGGGATGAACACCACGATACGGCATCGGCATTTGCCCGCGGGAATCTCACTTACAGTCATCATTATTCTGTTGCTGGCGACAGTGGTTGCCGCGGCGCAAAACGGAGGCAAGCGAGCCGGCAGCGAATTGCCGCTGGGCAGCCAAGACTTGATACAGCCGGAGGACCTGGTAAAAACGCTGCGGTCCGACGCGGCGAAACCGGCAGTCCTGTATGTCGGACCACGTTTCTTGTACGCTCAAGCGCACATTCCGGGGGCTGAATTTATTGGTTCGGCGGCCGATTCAGAGTCCCTCAACCGTTTGCGCAAGCGCGTGGCCTCTCTGCCGAAAAACTCCCACCTCGTCCTGTACTGCGGCTGTTGCCCCTGGGAGCACTGTCCCAATATCCGGCCGGCGTACCAGGAACTTCAAAAGTTGGGATTTACCCAGGCGAAAGCCCTCTACCTCTCGACCAGCTTCGGCTCGGACTGGGTCGAAAAAGGTTACCCGGTGGAGAAAGGCGAACCGCGATAGTGGACCGACTCAAGAGAGTCGCGGTATTCATCGCGCTAGCCGGACTGGCCGCAGGCCTGTACTTGGGGACGCGAGGTCACCAGGTTCTTCCGGCAAAAGTTGTCGCACACGCGACCACAACCGCGGCGCCACGCCTGCAAGCGATCGACCTGGAGGGCCGCTCGATCGATACCGCAAGTTACGCCGGCAAGGTGGTGATGGTGAACTTCTGGGCGGCGTGGTGCACCTCGTGCGCCGACGAAATCCCGCAATTTGTTTCTCTGCAAGACAAATTTGGCAGCCAGGGCTTCCAAGCGATCGGAATCTCCATGGAAGATAAGGAGAGCGCCCTTCGCCGGTTCTACCTCCAATACAAGATGAACTACCCGGTAATTGTCGGCAATCAGCAGCTAGCGCAGGAGTATGGAGGCATTCTCGGTCTGCCCACCACAATTGTGATCGGCCGCGAAGGCCGCATCCACTCAAAGCATTCTGGCGTGGCGGATGTCCCCAAGCTCCAGCAGGAGATCCAGGAACTGTTGCAAGTGGGCAAGTAGCTCCGGTTTCCTAGGTCTTCCTTAGTTCTTGACGAGTAGGAACTTTTCCACTGTGGGTGGGTTTATTGCCTACAGGACCGTTTTCCGGGGCTCAAGTGTGCAACGTCCGTACCGCGCGCTGGCGTTGGTTCTGGACAGCCGGGGGTAATTATGACGACTAAGCGTTTATCGATCGTTCTGATGGTGCTGTTGGCCTTGGCGGTTGCCGTGGGATGCAGCCGTGCGCGCAACGACGCGCAAATCATCGGCGAGGTCGTAACCAAGATCAACGCCGATCCCAAGATTTCTGAAAAACACGTTTCTGTGATATCCGCCAACGGCGTGGTGACGCTGAGCGGCTCCGCGGCAACGGATGAGGAGCGTGCCCAGGTCGCCAGCGACGCCGCGCAAGTGGAAGGCGTAAAGACGGTGGTCAACAACCTGCTGATCGCGGGTCCACCTTCCATGCAGGCCAGCGCGCTGCCGCCGGCGGTGGATGAACAGCCGGCCGCGAAACCGGCTCCTCCGGCGCGCGCGACGGCACATTCGCCGAAGAAGCCCTCGGCGTATCGCGAAAGTCGCAATTACTCCGCGAAGAGCGCGGGCAATACCGCCAACGACATGCCGATCATCTCCTCGGGTCCCCCAGTCAACACCAACACGACTGCCATGGCGCCGATGCCGGTGTCCCCGGTGTCCAACGTCCCGGCGACTCCGCCGCCTCCGCCTGCGCCGACCCCGGTCACGGTGGAGAGCGGAACCACTCTGAACATCCGCATGATCGACGCCATTGACAGTGCGCGCAATCATCCCGGTGACAGCTTCCGGGCGACTCTCGATTCGCCCATCACGATCGGCGACAAGGTTGTCATTCCTGAGGGCACCGACGTAGTCGGCCGCATTGTCGAACTGAAAGATGCTGGGCGTTTCGCGGGCCAGCCGCAGCTAGCGCTTGAATTGTCCAGCCTGTCGATGAACGGCCGCAAATACACGATCCACACCAACCAGTACACGCGAGTCGGGAAATCTCGCGGCACCAACACTGCAAAGAAGGTCGGTACGGGCGCCGCGATTGGTGCGGTGATCGGCGGTATTGCTGGCGGCGGTAAGGGCGCTGCCATAGGGGCCGCGACCGGCGCGGGTGTCGGCGGCGGAGTCCAGGCAACGAGCAAGCCGGAGCAGGTGCGAATTGAATCGGAAGCCTTGTTGAGTTTCCGCCTCGACAGTCCGATTACCGTGATGCCGGTCAGCAATCTGCAGCGTCCGCGCAACGATTATTCCGGGGGCAGCTACAGTGCTCCGCCGCCGAGCAATAACGCCAATAACGATAATAATGACGTTGTCGATTACACGGACGATCCCGGCAGCACCCGCAGCAGCGACCCCAATCGGCCGGTGCTGAAGCGTCGCCCCAATACCAGCGACCAGAGCAATAATCTGCCGGAGTAGTGAGTAGACAGGATCGGATCAGCGGCGGGACGCGGCAACAAATTGACTGCGTTCCGCCGCTTCCCATTTGAGATTTCCGCGCATGTATTGCCACATCCCCTGCAAGCGCCAGACCATGTGCATCTGCCGATAGGGGAGATGTTCGAAGAAACAATACGCCAGCAAACGCGCGACTTCGCTCCATTTGCCGTAGCGCCGATACGTGACTTCCTCCTGCACTACCGCACCGATCGAGATCAGCGTGGCGAAGGCATATCCGAAGATCAGGATTTGCACGAAGAATTCTCTGCTGAGAACGCCAAGCACCAGCGCCAGGAGAATGGTCGCATAGCCGATCGCTTCCACTACCGGCGCGAACAGTTCGAAGATCCAGAGGTAGGGGAGGATGACGCAGCCGAAACGGCCATAACGTGGCCGGAACACCATGTCCCGATTGCGCCAGAGCACGTCGAGCAGTCCCTTCTGCCAGCGCGCTCGTTGCCGGGCGAGAGCCCCTATCGAATGCGGGACCTGCGTCCAGCACGTCGGCTCCGGCACGAATACGACCCGGTAGTGTTCCTGGTGCTCGAGCAATGACCGATGCATGCGTATGACCAGGTCGATGTCTTCGCCGATCGCTTCCGGACGGTAGCCGCCGATCTGCAGCATGGCCTCTCGCCGGAACACGCCGAACGCGCCCGAGACGATGGGCAGCATGTTGACGCGTCCCCACGCTTGCCGCCCGATCAGGAATGCCCGCAGGTACTCGACGACCTGGATAGATTCCACCGGCCAGCTCGGCAGGCGGACTTGGCTGACGCGCCCGTCCGTGACCTCGGATCCGTTCAGCACGCGTACAATGCCTCCCGCCGCGGCGACACGTACCGGGTCGGAAAACACCTCGGCCATCATGCGCAGCAGCGCGTCCTTCTCCAGGATCGAGTCGGCGTCGATCACGCACACGTAGGGCGCGGTAGCCGCGTTCAATCCGGCATTGGTCGCGTCGGCTTTGGTCCCGCCCGGATCTTTATCGAGAACGGTCAGTCGCGGGTCCACGTCACTGGCAAACACCGCGCGTACGGGTGCGGAACGCACTTGCGGCAGGTACAGAACATTTTCCTGACGCAGCCGGAATGCCTTGACCAGCGCGGACAGGGTTTCGTCGGTGGAACCGTCGTTGATCACGATCAGCTCCAGCGATGGGTAATCCAGCGTCAGCAGCGCGCGAACATTCTCGACGATGTTCGTCTCCTCGTTGTGCGCCGGGATCAGGATGCTGATCGGCGGCGTGAAGGGAGAAAGCTCCAGCGTCTCCAGCCGCAGGCTGCTCAGTCGTCGCCGGTGACGCAGACTGGCGAAAATCGCGGTGATGAGCAGCGCGAGATAAAAAATGTTGGAAAGCAGAAAGTAGACAAACAGGGCAGAGTTCGAGATTTGCAGCAGCCTGATCATGCCACGCCTGCTTTTGCGATCTCCGCTTTCGTTGTCGGCTGCTGGAATGACAGCCGCGACCGCGCCGCTTTCAGCGCCGCCAGCAGGCTGTCCCGATCGGGAGCTTCACTTTGCTTCACTTCATCATAGGCATCCGCGTAGCGTCCTGACCGCTCCAGTTCCGCAACCACCGCCTGCAGCCCGTAGTTGTCGCCAGAATTCACCACCAGCCCCAAAACCTGCGCCATCGTTTGCCGTGAGTTCATCAGCGCCCATGCGGCGCGCTGGCGCACGTGGCGATTCTGGTCGCCAAGCGCCCGAACCAGCACGGTCATGGCATGGTGGACCTGGATACCACCCAGGGCCACGACCGCGCGCAGCCGCACAAACCATTCCGGGTCGGAAGCAAGCTGCGCCAGCGGCGGCACTGCAATTCGAGGGTCACAATGCTGCAGACCGCGCGCCGCTGCCGCCCTGACCTCCGGGGAGGGATCACCTGCCAACACCAGCAACTCTTCGGCCATCGACGGTTGGGCAATTTCCGCCAGCACCCGCGCCAGCAGTTCTCGCTGCGGCCCCCGGCCGTTGACGACGTACCGGAGCAACATTTCAGGTTCTTGCCGGCAGCAGTTCAGCAAGGCGTTCTTGACCACCGAAGCGGGCACCAGCAGGCGCTGGTCGGAGAAAAGTTCCAACATCGGAACCGCCGCTGCGGGTAACGCAAGTTTTCCAATTCCGCGGACGGCCGCGATGCGTGTCTCCATGTCCGCCGACTCCAATGCGTCGGCCAGCGCCGGCACTGCCTCGGGCGCGCGAGTTCGACCCAGCGCCACCAGCGCGCGCCACCGCTTCCACCCCTGGGCCGTACGCGCTTCATCGATGCGGCGATCAATCAGACCGCTGCGGCGCAAGCAGTCGACCAGCCGCGGCAGATCCGCCGCCGGGCTGACCTCGATGCTGTCCAGCAGCATGGTTTCCAGCACCTCGCACGCCAGCGGGTCGAAGCGCCACGTCTCTGGCCTTACCTGCCCGTTGATCAAAGCATTCCATTGTTGCCGGGCTTGAAACATCTGGCGTTCCCGCCGTGCGAAATAGCGCCCACGCAGCCACCGCCGGACCGTAATGAAGATCATCAGCGCCGAGATTCCCGCAAGCGAGACAATGATCGCCTTCAGTACGATCGCCGCCGGCGCCAAGCGCGCCATCCATTCAGAAACGGATTCCATAGTTGAATCCCACGCTGGTTTGCGTGCGCTGCTGTGATCTTCCTTGATAGGCGACGTACATACCGATGTCCTGCCTAGAATTGATCTGGTATTTCAACCCGCCGGCGAAGGTGCGCGCCGAGAACCGCCCAACTTCGTCCACCTTGGCGAAGTTTTCCGTGCCGACGGCGAATGACACATTCCCGCGCAGCCGGTCTGCGCAAATGGGAAACGACAGGCGCGTGCTTCCCGACGGTTGCCATTGCACTCCTACCACCGGAAACGAGCTTCGCGCGGCTGTTATGCTCAGCGACCACATCCAATCGCGTGGCAGATAGAAGAGGCTGGACGTGGTAATCGTCGTGACCTTGGCATCGCGGTACCAGAACCATTGCGGGCTGACGCTGAACTCCAGGCCTCGCACCAAGCCCTTTCCGCCGATCCGGAAGCCGCGACCGTACTCCAGGGCGAATTCACTGTGCGGAATCACGCCCTCGTCATGGTTCGCTCCGCCGCCAATTCCCAGCCAGTTGTCGCCGAAGCGGCGGCTGATGCGCCCGGTCACCCGCTGTGCAGTCGCCCCGAAGCGTTCATAGGTGGTGGAAGAGAGCGTCGTGGTCCAGAGTGGGTTCCAGCGTGAGATCAGTACGAAACTTTGCGCCGAAGCAGCGTCGGTGTAATTGAAGGTGTCGGTATCCACGCCGAAGCGCAGTTGATGACGCCGCTCGCCGGCAAGCGAATGCAATCCGGCGCGCGCCTCGGAGTCGTTTTCATCGAGGCGCAGCGCTGCCCGATATTCGAGCCGGGCATCCTTCTGCCGACCCAATCGCGCCAGCAGCCGCGCACGGCGGTTCAGCACGAAGGATTGTGGCGGAGGAATGGTTCGCGCTCGATCCAGGACGGCGAGTGCTTCCTCGAGCTTCCCCTGCCAGGTGAGCACGTCCGCCAGCCCCGCCATCACTTCCGCATCCGCCGTCGCCGCTTCCAACACCCGGCGATATCCGGTTTCGGCTTCCGGCCAGTGTCCTTGCCACGCCAGCAGTCGTGCCCGCCACGCCGCCGCTTCCAGATCGTTGGGGCTTGTGCTCAGTTGCTGCTCGACGATGGCGCTGGCGCGCTCGAGATTTTGATGCGCGACCTCCGAGCGCACTGCACTTTGCCACTCCGCAACCTGGCCCAGTGCCATCGCGCTTGCGACGAACAAGCAGAGCGGCAGAGTACGTGTCCACCACAAGTGACCTGCGCCGGCGGCCCTCACATCTTCATTGTCGTGGGTCGCGGTGGTCCTGCTGTTGCTTCGTTACCTACGTTCTCAGGTTTGCGGTTCAGTTCTGGAATCTCTTCCAGGTTGGCACTTTGCGCCTGCGCAACTAACAAAAAAAAGGAGAGGGGAAATGCGGCAGGAGAACTACAGCTGAACGCCGCGAATGGCCGCATCCAGCACTTCGATGGTGTGTACCACGCGGGTTGCGCTTCCCGCGCGCCGCAACGCCGCTTCGATCTGCAGGATGCATCCCGGGTTCCCGGTGGCGACCACGTCGGGTGACATCGACAACACATTCCGGGCCTTGCGGTCGCCGAGCGCTTCTGCCGATTCCGGTTGCGCCAGGTTATAAACGCCCGCCGACCCGCAACAGATCGGCGCTTCCGGCAACTCCACCAGTTGCAGTCCGGGAACTTGTTGCAGCAGCTTGCGCGGCGCCGCCGATACTCCCTGGGCGTGCTGCAGGTGGCAGGCGTCGTGGTAGGCGACCTTCATGGGGACGGGTTTGCGCTCGGCACGCGGTTCCAGGTCCGCCAGCAATTCGGCGACATCACGACAGCGGCGGGAGAAGTTCACCGCCTTGTCCTTATACCGCGGATCATCACGCAGCAGGTATCCGTAATCTTTCATATTGGATCCGCAGCCTGCCGCATTGATCACGACGGCGTCCACATTCGCTCTGTCGAAGGTGTCAATGACCTGTCGTGCCAGGGCCAAAGCGTCCGGCTCGATCCCGGCATGGATGAGCAGCGCGCCGCAACAGGGCTGCGGCTGCGGCATTACGACCTCGCATCCTTCCGCTGCCAGCACTCGCGCTGTCGCGGCATTCACGTGCGAGAAGAACTTGTCCTGCACGCATCCCAGCAGAACTCCAACCCGCATGCGCTTGGCGCCCTGCGCCGGCATAACCTGGGGAAGTTTTTCGGCGCGCCGAATTTCCGGCATCAACGACTCCATGGAGCGCAGATGCCTGGGCATCAGTTTGTTGAGGCCGAGCGTGCGCACAACGCTCCGCAGACCCGACTTCTGGTAGGCGGAAGCGAGTCCTCGCGCCATCGCCAACCGGCCCGGCGACGTGAACATCGTCATGCCGAGTCTCCGGCGCGCCCGCTCCGCCCAGGGTCGCGGATAATTGCGCTCAATCTGCGCCCGGGTGGCCTCGATCAATTTTCCATAGTCAATCCCCGATGGGCATGCCGGCATGCAGGCCACGCAACTCAGGCACGCGTCCATGTGCTCGACGAACGTTTCGTCCATCGTTGCCTTGCCCTCCTGCACCATGCGCATCTGGTAGATGCGCCCGCGTGGCGAGTCCATCTCCTCGCCCCACTCCAGGTACGTCGGGCAGGTCTGCAGGCAAAAACCGCAATGCACGCACTTATTAATAATGTCGGCGGATGGCGGATTGTGTGCGTCGAAGGCGCCTTTGTTATTGGTTTCCATCAGATGCCCCCGACAAAGCGACCCGGGTTCAGCGTGGCCTTGGGATCGAATTGCTGTTTGACGCGCCGCAGGAGTGGGAGGGTATCGCCCGGCGAGCCCCACACATCCAGTCGATCTTTCATCTCCGGCGGGCATTGCTGTACGACCAGCGATCCAGCCGGTTCCAGCGCCGAGCGCAGCATCATCAGGACATCGGCGCCGGCTGCTATGCGCAGGTGACCAATGCCGTTCGCCTGCGCAACCAGGCTCCATTGGCTATTACGCGCATGCTGCGCCAGCAGGCCGCTGAACGCCGCCAACTCCGCCGGAAGCGTGGAAAATTTCGCGACCACAGCGCCGGGCTGGAACAAATCCTGCCGCGCCCGCCAGCACTCAGCCCGCGCTTGCGCCGCGACGTTGGGAGACGCCATTCTGGAAAGCTCTCTCACTTGTCCCTCGACGCCGGCCAGGGTGCCTTCAAAGCGGACATCCACTTCTACCCCCTGCTCGCGCGCCGCGCGCATCTGCAATCCGGTAAACGCCAGTCTGGAATCCATGATGGCGAGAAGGAGCTGGTTCGCCGAATCCAGGTCTTTCATCGGCACGGTTAGCGAGCGCGTCTCGGCGAACACCGGATGCAGCCGGAACACCGCATCGGTAATGACGGCCAGAGTTCCCAAAGATCCGGTTGCGAGCTTAGGCAAGTCATACCCGGCAACATTCTTGACGACCTTGCCCCCGCTCTTGGCGAGCGTTCCATCCGGAAGCGCCAGAGTGATGCCGATAATAAGGTCTCGCAGGGCGCCAAAGCGGATGCGCAGGGATCCGCCGTCATTGGTCGCCAGTGTTCCGCCGATGGTCGCCCGCTCCGGCCATAGCGGATCGAATGCGAGACGTTGCCCCTGCGACGCCAGGACCTTCTGCAATGTGCCGACCGTGCAGCCGGCTTGTACGCTCACCGTCAAGTCAGAGGCGGCATGTTCGATCACCTGGGTCATCCGTGCCAGCGACAGCACCAGGTCACATCGCTTGGGCCGGTTACCCCAGCCGGTTTTTGTGCCACTCCCGCGCGGCGAAACTGCGAGGCCCGCCTCATCCGCGCACTTCAATACCTTCGCGACTTCGCCAGCGCTCGCCGGCTCCACAACATACTGGGGCTGGACGCCGTCGATCGCGTCAGCCGCAGTTGCGG
>DASSIZ010000070.1 GCA_035691485.1 Terriglobales bacterium | reverse complement strand
TCTGATCTCCGGACGCCGCATGCAGCTTGGCATCGGGCGCGGCGACAGTTCGCGACGCGTGCTGGGGAAAAAGCCGGTCACACCAAAAGAACTGGCGCAGGCGATTGAGCAGTTTCGCGCGTTGACCTCCGGCAAGGAAATCGACTACGACGGCCAGCCAACGAAGATGACATGGTCCCCGGGCGCACCGCCGGTGTGGGTGGCCGGATACGGCCCGAAGGTGCTGAATATGGCCGGCCGCATCGCCGACGGCGTCATCCTGCAATTCGCCGAGCCCGACCTGATCGAGTGGTGCGTGGGTTTTGTGCGCGAAGGCGCAAAGGAAGCGGGGCGCGACGCGAAATCGATCGAAATCATGTCGGCCGCCCCGGTGTGGGTGTCGAACGATCTGAAGACGGCGCGCGAGCACGTGCGCTGGTTTCCGGCGCTGGTCTCCAACCACGTGATGGACCTGCTGGCAAAGTATGACCAGAAGCTGCTACCGCCGGCGCTGACTTCCTACGTGCGGGACCGCGGCAAGTACGATTACCAGCACCATTGCGAGGTGGGCAGCGACAACGCCGATTTCGTCAGCGACGACGTGGTCGACCGCTTCTGCATTGTCGGGCCGGTCGAGGCGCACCGCGAGAAGCTGCGCAAGCTGGCCTCGGTAGGTGTCACCCAGTTCAACATCTATCTCATGTGCGGCGAGGAAGAGAAGACACTGGAAGTCTACGAGCGCGAAGTGCTGCCGCATTTTTCCGGCGCGAAGAGCGCAGCGTCATGAAATGAGGAGTTGGTGGTTGGTAGTCAGGCTAGCAGGACTTGCTAGCCCACGGACTTGCTAACCCACCAGCTCCTGCTCTAGTGCATTGCCGCCGGGCCCGCGGTGTGCCGGGGCCGCTTCATCAGCAGGATGAGCGGGATCACGCACAAGAACATAATTCCTAACAAACGAAATGCGCTCACGAACGACACCATAGCGGCCTGCTGCTGCACCATGCCGAACACCGCCGCGTATGCCTGCCTGCCCGCGGTGTAGGCGTCCATCCCCTTGGCGATGAATCCCGCGCGCGCGGCCGCGATCATCTGCTGTGCCGCCGGGCTGAACGCCGTGACGTTCGCCCCCAGGACATTGGTGTTGGTCTGGGTGTGTCGCGCCACGATCGTCGTTACCATTGCAATACCGACGCTGCCGCCGATGTTCCGCATCAGGTTGAACAGGCTGGTGGCGTTGCCCATGCGTTCCTTCGGCACAGGATCGTGGGTGATGGTGGTCAAGGGCACGAACAGGAATCCCATCGAGACCCCCTGGATGAATTGCGGCCAGAACACGTCCCAATAGCCAGCGTTCAGGTTGATGCTGCCCAGGTCCCACATCGAATAGGCCGCGACCAGGAAGCCGACAAACAGCAACTTGCGCGGCTCGATTTTCGACATCAGCACGCCGATGAATGGCATGGCAATGAATGCTCCGAGGCCTCGCGGCAGCATCGCCCATCCCGCCTGCAGGGACGGATAACCGAGCAGCGTCTGCAAGAAGATCGGTATCAGCACGATGCTGCCATAGAGCACGAAGCCAAGCACCGTCATCAGGAAGACACCGGTGGCGTAGGTGCGGAGTTTGAATACGCGCAGGTCCACGATCGGCTGGCGGGCGCGCAGTTCACGAATCATGAAGAACACCAGCCCGATGGCGCACAGGATGAAAAGATAGCGGATGAAATGGGATGAGAACCAGTCTTCTTCCTGTCCCTTGTCGAGCAGGACCTGGAGCGCGCCAATGCCGAGCGCCAAAAATCCGATGCCCCACCAGTCCACGCGCGTTTTTCTGCCGATGTACTTGGGGTCGAAGATGAACGTCTTCGACATGATTGCCGCCGCCAGTCCAACGGGAAGGTTCAGATAAAAAATCCAGCGCCAGCTGTAGTTGTCAGTGATCCAGCCGCCGAGCACCGGGCCGAGCATCGGCGCTACCACGATGCCCAGGCCCCAGAAGGCCATTGCCTTGCCGCGATCTTCCGGCGGGAACGCCTCCAGCATGATGGCTTGCGACAGCGGTTGCAATCCGCCCCCGGTCGCACCCTGGATGATGCGGAAGAAGATGAGGAACGGAAGTGTGGGCGCCATGCCGCACAGAACGGAAGCGGCGGTGAAACCGACGATCGAGGTCAGCAGGATTCGTTTGCGTCCGAACTGGTTGGAGAGCCAGCCGGTCATCGGCAGGATGATGGCGTTCGCCACCAGGTAAGACGTCAGCACCCAGGTGGCTTCGTCCACGGTGGCGCCGACGTTGCCCGCGATGTGCGGCAGCGAGACGTTCACTACCGTGGTATCCAGCACCTCCATGAAGGTGCCCAGCATCACCGAGACGGCAATGATCCACGGGTTGACCGCTGCTTCGCGCTTAGGCATCGTGAGAAATGAAGAATGAAGAATTCAGAATGAAGAATGGCCGCGACAGAGAACACGCTGTCTTTTTCATTCCGCATTCTTCATTCTTAATTCTTCATTTCACCAGCACCGTCGTTGTCACCGACATTCCCGGCCGGAGTCCGCTCAAATCCTGGCCGGACTCGAAGACGATCTTCACCGGAATGCGCTGCACCACCTTGACGTAGTTGCCGGTGGCGTTCTCCGGGGGCAGCAGGCTGAAGCGCGCTCCCGTGCCGCCGCCAATCGAATCGACGTGGCCCTGGTAGTCGCGATTAAAAGCGTCAACGTGGATCGTGGCCTTCTGGCCGACCCTCATTTTCTCCAGCTGCGTTTCCTTGTAATTCGCTGTGACCCAGACATCGCCGATATTGACTATGGACGTGAGCGGCTGTCCCGGCTGCACCACCTGGCCCGGCTCGACATTGCGCTTGCTGACAATGCCATCCACGGGGGCCTTGATCGTGGTGTACTCCAGGTTGAGCAGCGCCTGGTCGACTTGCGCCTGTCGTTGCTCGACGTTGGCGCCGGCGGCGCCGGCACGCGCCTCCGTCACCGCCACTTGTTGTGGCGCGGTCTGCGCTCCGCGCACCTGTGCCTGGGCCTGGGTCACATGGCTGACGGCGGAGGCGACAGCGGCCCGCGCGGCATCCACGGTCGCGCGCGCTGATTGCTCGGCGGCGACGGCGGTGTCGTATTGCTGGCGCGAGACCTCGTCCTTGGCCACCAGTTGCCGCATGCGCTCGAGGTCCTGGGCCGCTTTGGTGTAGTTGGCTTCGGCTTCGCGCAATCGTGCCTGCGCCGCATTCACTTCCTTCTCCGACGCGCCCAGGTTCGCGTGCGCCATGTCGAGCGAACTGCTCGTACTGGTGTGGGTGATCGGAATCGCCGTTTGCGCGGCGCGATGACCCGCTATCGCGTCGGCGAGATTGGCTTTGGCCTGCGCCACCGCTACCTGGTAGTCCTTGGGATCCAACTGGACCAGCACGTCTCCCGTTTTCACTCGCATGTTGTCATCGACGCTGACTTTGATGACCGTACCGCCGACGCGCGCGCTGATCGGCGCAATGTGCGCGTCCACCTGCGCGTCGTCGGTGGATTCACGGGCCGCGTAATAACGCCAGATGAGGATGCCGCCGATGACGAGGGCGGCGAAAAAAAGCAGCAGCACCCACTTGGCCGCCGGATGCTGCTGGAAATAAGAGCGGGCGCGCCGGCGCGCGGACGGTTCTTCCGCCTCCTCCGGAAACGGCTCGCGCGCTTCTTCCACCGCGAGCTGATGGTTTCTTGACTCCTCGTTCGAGTCCGCCACTATTGCTTTCCTCCCAGGAAATCCTTGACCGCGCGCTCCGCGATTCCGAGCGACCGTGCCAGGCTCAGCTTGGCCACGTTATACGCGAAGCTGCTGTTGATGTAGTTCTCGTCGGTCGCGGCGACGGCTTCCTGCGACTGCACCACTTCGACGGTGTTGGCCACCCCGGCGCGGAAACGATCGCGCGATTGTGCCAATGCCTCTTGCGCCAACTGCACCGAGCTTTGTGCCACCTTCACCTGCTCAGCTGTCGATTGCAGGTCGAGGAAAGAGGTGCGGACCTCAAACTCGATCTGCCCGCGCAGGTCGGACAGGGAAGCCTGGCGCTGGTGCAGCAGCGCGTCAGCCTGCATCACGTCGCCCCGCACCTTGCCGCCCTGGAAGATCGGAATATTGATGGCGGCGGCCGTGGTATAGGTCGGGTGGCTCTGGCTGGGACGCGGGCCGATCGTGCCCCAGTCGGCATTGAAGCGTCCGTTGGGCAGCATCTCACCGATGGCCGCCTTGCGGTTGAATTCAGCGGCGCGCACTTGCGATTGCGCGCGGCGATAGTCGGGCCGATCACGGTAAGCCCGCTCGATCGCCTGGTCGAGGGTGAGCGGGGCCGTCGGCGTCACCGGAATTTTTTCGGTCAGCGTGAACTCCTGGCCCGTGGGCAGCCCGATGATCCGCGCCAGGCCCAGCTTCTGCTTTGCGAAATCATTTCGCGCCGCCAGCAGCCGCTGCTGCTGTACCTGCATTTCCACTTGCGAGCGGAGCACGTCGATGCCCGGCGCCATGCCTGCCTTCTTCATGTCGAGCGCCAGCTGGTAGAGCGCCTGCGCTGTATTCAGCTGGGCTTCAACGGCCACGATGCGGGCCTCCCCCGCTAGCGCCTGCATGTAGGTGCCGCCAACGACCAGCACGATCAGGTCGCGCACGTTCTGCATGTCGAGCTGGGCTGCGTTGATGTCCTCGCCGCGCGCCCGGACCAGGTTGAGCGCATGCGCGTCGAAGAAGGCGCCGCTGGCAAGAACGCGGGCGTCAAAAACCGCGAATGGCCCGATGATGGGGCCGGTGCTGGCCGGCGCGGGAATGCCGAATGCCGCCAGGTTAATTTGCTGGATCGATTCGCCGACGCGTCCGGTCAGCGTGGGCAGCACGTCAGCAAGCGCTTTGTAACGAGCGCCGCGCGCCGCCGTGGTCGCCTGCTCAGAAAGAATGAGCGCCAGGTTGTACTTGAGACCGCGATCAATTGCGTCGAGCGCGCCGAGCGGTAGCACCTCCGCCGTGGCCTGGCCGGTCGGAACGCTGCCGAACAACGGGTTCTGCGTCTGCGTTGTGCTTGACGGCTGTGTGGTCGCCGCCGGAGTTTGCGAGGCGGGAGCGGTTGGAAATGATATGCCCGGCAGGCCCTGCGCCATGGCGGTAATGCTGCACAGGGCGAAAGCGAGCATTCCGCATGCCAAGAAAGGTTTCCAGGTTCGCGTTCTGAAGATTACCAACCCTTGCGGGCGATGATGAGTGACAGGACAGAGATCACCGCTCAACGGTCTTCCTCTTTCTTTCCGATGTGCTGCTGCAACAGCCCTTTTACAGATGCTTTGGTGCGGAGCCCGGTACCGAGGCGCACCGAAAAAACGCTCAACCGCCGGCCCTTACGCCCTTCCGGCGGCCCCGCTACCCAGAAATCATTTGCCCGAACAGCCGAACCGCCTAGGGTAAATGGTTCACCGCGGGCGCGCACGTTTTTCGATGCAGTGATGAAATGCGAGGTACACGGAACCGATAACAAGGGCTGGCGCGGGTACGGGCCTGCCGACTTTTTATGCGGCGCTGTTCAACTCCACTACGGTCACCTCCGGTGTCGCGCCGAACCTGACGGGCGCACCGGAGACCCCGATACCCCGATTGCAATAGAGCTTCATATTGCCGACGGTGTACATGCCGCGCGGATACTTGCGTCCCATCGGCGGCAGGTATCCGCGAACCCCGGGAATGACGATCTGCCCCCCGTGCGAGTGCCCGGAAAGCTGGATATCGATGGGGAAGCGCGCGGCCTGGTCGGCGAAGTCGGGCTCATGCGCGAGCAGAAGAATTGGCTCAGCAGTGGGAATGCCGGCCAAAGATCGATTCAGATCGGCGGCGCCCGCCAGCGCCGAATCAGTGCCCGCAAGCCAGAAGCGAGCCCCGCCCCGCTCGATGGGAACCGCCTGATTGCGCAGCACGCGGATTCCCGCCTCGGTCAACGTGCCGGCAATCACATCGGGGTTGGTGCCCCAATCGTGATTGCCCAGGATGGCATAGACCCCATAAGGCGCCCGCAGTTCGCGCAGCAACTCGGCGCAGGGCACGATCTTGTCGACGGGACGATGTCCATAGTTGAAAATCCAGGTCGCGGTAACGAAGTCCCCGGTGAGCACGATCAGGTCGGGACGAGCCGCGCGGGTGGCCGCGATGGCGGCTCGAATCTCGAACTCGCCGGTATAGGGACCGAAGTGCAGGTCGCTGATCTGCGCCACACGGAAGCCGTCCAGCCCGACGCCGAGCTTCGGCAGCGTGAATTGCAGCGCCTCGGTCGCGATTGCCTGCGTTTCCTGTATGACGCTGGAGTAAGCCCGGAATCCCAGGACAAAGCCGGTTCCGAGCGAGAGGGTGGTTTGCAGCAAGTACCCGGGATCGATTTCCAACACCTAAGGGCCCCAAGCCGGCCTATTTGTTGTCAGCAGCCGGTTCACTGGTTTAGAAGCAGACTTCCCGATGCGAGTGGCCCGCGAGTACACTGGGCGTCCCATGGCAGCGGAAAAAATTGGGTTGATCGCCGGCAACGGCAGCTTTCCCCTGCTGGTGCTCGAGGCCGCGCGCACACGCGGCCTCGACGTAGTGGTGGCGGCCATTCGCGAGGAGACGGCGCCGGAAATCGAGGAGCACGGGGCGGCTTCCGTGCACTGGCTCTCGCTCGGAGAACTCTCCAAACTGATCGAAATCCTGAAGCGTGAAGGTGTGCGGCGCGCGATCATGGCCGGGCAGGTGAAGCACAAGCAGATTTTTTCCAGCATCCGCCCCGACTGGCGGCTGGCCAAGCTGCTGCTTTCCCTTACCACGCGCAATACCGATTCGCTGATTGGCGCGGTCGCAAAAGTGCTCAACGATGAAGGCATCACATTGATGAATTCCACCGAACTGCTGGAGCCGCTGCTGGCCCGCGCCGGCGTGTTGACGCGCCGCGCTCCCAGCGAAACGCAGCGCACGGACATCGAATACGGCCGGCGCGTCGGTCGTCACCTGTCCGAGTACGACATCGGTCAGACGGTGGTGATCGCCGGCGCCGCCTGCGTCGCAGTCGAGGCCATGGAAGGCACGGACGCCACCATCCTGCGCGCGGCTGAGATCATGCGCGCCATCGAGGGCGACGCTTCCACCCTGAGCCGGAACTTGACCGTCGTGAAAGTGGCGAAACCCGGACAGGACATGCGTTTCGACGTGCCGGTCGTGGGCGTAAAAACCATTGCGACCATGCGCGAGGCGGGCGCTACCTGCCTGGCTGTCGACGCCGGAAAGTGCCTGCTGATGGATGGCGAGCGCGTCATTGAGGCCGCCGATGCGGCCGGGATTTGCGTGCTCGCGGATTGAGAGGGAACCGTGGCTGCAGAAATCGTGCGAATCGCTGAACAACTGCGCCGCGCCGTCGATGGTGAGGCGTGGCACGGGCCCGCGGTGATGGAGATCCTCAACGGAGTGGACGCGCAAACGGCGTCGGCGCATCCGATTCCGGCAGCGCACAGCTTGTGGGAGATTTTGAACCACGTTACCGCCTGGACGCGCGCCGTCATGCGGCGGCTCGGAGGCGAGACCGTGGAACTCCAGGGAGCCGACGACTGGCCGCCTCCGCCGAGCGATGCAAGCGAGGCCTCCTGGCAGGCTGCAGTGGCGTCCTTCCGCCAAGCCCAGCAAGAGCTGATGGCCAAGCTCAAGTCCATGAGCAATGACGAGCTCGGGGTGCCGGTGCCGGGAAAGAACTACAGCAACTCGCTCATGCTGTATGGCGTGGTGCAGCACCACCTCTATCACGCCGGGCAGATGGCCTTGCTGAAGAAGGCGATACAGTAGGACGAGAACCGGCCCTTTGTCAGCACAATGCCCGCACAAGGTTCACAGCAACGGCTCACGGTAGCAGTGGTCGGCGCCGGATCCTTCGGCCGCAATCACGCGCGCGTGTATCACGAATTGCAGAAGCGTGGCGACGCGGTTGAGCTGGTCGCAATCGTGGATAGCGATGCTGCGCGCGCGCAATCGCTGGCCGCACAGTTTGGCGCGCACGCCTTTCGTTCCGTCGGCGAACTCCTCGACACGGCGCAGATAGACGCGGCTTCCCTCGCGGTCCCCACGATTCATCATTGCGAGGTGGCGAAGGCGCTGCTCGAAGGCGGCGTGGACGTGCTCATCGAGAAGCCGCTCTGCACCTCGCTCACGGAAGCTGACGACCTGCTCCACACCGCGCGCGGCTCCCAGCGCATCGTGCAGGTTGGTCACCTGGAGCGGTTCAACCCGGCGGTGCGCGCGACTGCGCCCCTGGTCACGCGGCCGATGTTTTTCGAGGTCCACCGGCTCAGCCCGTTTGGCCCGCGCGCGCTCGACGTGGACGTTGTCCTCGACCTGATGATCCACGATCTCGACATCGTGCTTTCCTTCGTCAATTCGCCGCTGAAGGAGGTGCGCGCGGTGGGATTGCCGATTCTGTCGGAGAAAGTTGACATCGCCAATGTGCGCCTGGAATTCGAGAACGGCTGCGTCGCCAACTTTACCGCCAGCCGCGTCAGCACGGAGCGAGTACGCAAGCTGCGTTTTTTCCAGCCGCAACAGTATGTCTCGGTGGATTACTCGCGCCAGGATGTGCTGGTAATCAGCGTGGATCCGCAAGGAAGCGAAGCTGCGGGCGCGGCGAGAGAGTCGCGCAGCGGGGTCTTCAACTTCCAGGCGGTGCAGCGCGCCCTAACTGCGCGCGCCAAGGAAGCCATCGGAATTCCGCCGCAGTTCAAGATCGACAAGCCCAAGGTCCTTCCGGGGGAGCCGCTCCAGGCGGAGTTGCACTCCTTCCTCGATGCGGTGCGGCGGCGTACGCCTCCCTTGGTATCGCTGGAAGATGGACGCCGGGCATTGGCGGCGGCGCTGGAGATCCTGGCCGCGATTCGCTCCCACGCCGAGCGCGCCCAGCTCGGACCGATCACAGATTCTTCTCTACCTCGCTGATCGCCTGCTGCTGGACCTCCGGATCGTCGCCAAAGCCCGCCAGCCAGCGAACCTCCGGCTCGCGGCGGAACCATGTCATCTGCCGTTTGGCGTAGTTGCGGTGTGCCTGCTGCGCCGCCCAGATCGCCAGCTTCAAGTCAATTTCGCCGCGCAGGTATTGCGCTGCCTGCTTGTAGCCGAGCGATGAAAGCGCCCAGGCGTCCGGACACTTCTCCAGCAAAAGCCCGGTTTCCTCGGCCAGGCCGTTGTCGAACATACGGCGGGCGCGGTCATTGATGCGCGTGTAGAGGGTATTGCGATCGGGATTGAGGCCGAGACGGAGGATGCGGAATCCCCGCAGCGGGTCGCGACCCTTCTGCCACAGTTCCGTCATGCGCTGACGTGAGGCCAGGCAGACCTCGATGGCGCGGATGACCTTGGGCGTGTCATGGGCGTGGATATTGCCCGCCGCCTGCGCATCCAGCCGCTGCAGGATCCGGTGCAGCCACTGGGCGCCGCGCTGTTGCTGCCGCGCGCGCAGGCGTTCGCGCAACTCCTCGGAGCGCTCGGGGCCGGGAAAGAGGCCTTCGAGCAGCGCTCGCAGATACAAGCCGGTTCCCCCGACGACGATCGGAAGTTTTCCGCGAGTCTTGATTTCGTTGAGCACGCCGCGGGCACGGCGGGCGTAATCGCCGGCCGTCATGTAGTGGTTGGCGTCGACGATGTCCAGCAGATGATGTGGCGCGCGGGCGCGTTCCTCCGCCGATGGCTTGGCGCTGCCGATGTTGAAGCCGCGATAAATGGCGACCGAATCGCAGTTGACGATCTCCCCGCCGAAGCGTGCGGCGATGATCAGCGAGAGCGCAGTCTTGCCGCTGCCCGTGGGGCCGAGGATGGCGACCAGCAGCGGCTCCATTCAGCGCGCGCTCCAGGGAATCTTGCCGCCCCACCGCGCCAGGATCATCAAGGCAAGCACCACGGCAATGACGATCAAGCCGATGGTTTCGGCGCGCAGGATGCGGGACTTGGGATCGTCAGCCACGGGCTCATTGTAGCGACTTACGAATTGCGAAAATAATGGAAAGATTCGCGTGTATTCTTTTCCGATTCACTCGGAGGTGCGCTCATGACAGCAACCGATTCCCTGATGGCCAGGATTCCAGGCGCCGAGCACCGCGAACTGGGAGGAGTGCACCTCGACATCGTGCGCACCGGAAATGCCCGGGTCAAACGATCGGTTTATCCGCCAGGGTTCCACTGGGCGCGCGATATCAAGCCGCTGGTCGGAACCGAGACCTGCGCTCACGCTCATGTCGGGTTCCTGGCGCGCGGACAAATCCGCATTGAGTTTCCCGATGGCTGCGTGCGCGACTACGTTGCGCCGCAGGTGATTAACATCGAACCCGGCCATGACGGTCGTGTCCTCGGCAATGAACCGGCCATCCTGATCGAGTTCGACTTTGAAGGCGAGACGGCGGCACGCCTCGGCCTGCCTAACCGGCACGAGCACCGGCCCTAACCACAGAAGACCCAGAGGACGCGGAGAAACAAAGGCGGAATTAAGAATTCAGAATGACGAATTCAGAATGAAGAATGACGAGCGGAGGTCATCAGCGTGATGGGCCGTTCTAGCCCGCAGACTTTTGGTTTCTGCGCAAGGCCGTGCTCGCCCGGGCAACCAGCTTGCGGGTTTGCTCCATACTGCGAGTGACCATCCGGCGGGTTCCGGTTTCGAGCAAGCTTGCGAGCACCGAGCGGAGGTATTCGTTGGGATCGCCTTTGCGCAGAAACGCGTCCGCTGAGGTCCTCACCTTGTGGGAAATCCGGGGATAGCCGGAGAGCAGAACAACACGGACGCTGGGCCAATCAGCCTTGACGATCTTCAGCAACTCGCCGCCATTCATGCCAGGCAGGCAGTAATCCAAGATGATGAGATCGACATCGCGTTGGCGTAAGGCGGCAAGACCGTCTTCCGCGCTTCCGGCGGTCGAGACGGAATAGCCCCACTTTTCCAGAAGCGCGGTGCGAACCTCAAGCCCCGGAGCGTAGTCGTCGATGCATAAAATGTGGTGCTGACGTTTGGCGAACCGCGCCTTGCTGGTCACATTGGCTCCATAGCGCTCTAGATGGAGCGATACCCCGAGCTCCAAAATATAGACTGAGGGAATGTGTGGGGATTATGGATTCTATTTTCCACAAGTCAAGCGCAGAGTTGCGGCGCGAATGTTGGATGCGACAAATCCAGCGTCCAAATTTGCATAGGTTGTGGTGCAATCGTGCGAAGTTGCGCCGTCATGGCAGAAGCGGCTCTTCAATCTGAGATGTGCAAGTTGCTGAACATGCGGTGATTGCCGAGTTTGGCGATAAAACGGGCCCCGATTTTCACAGAGTTTTCCACTGCTCTGTGGAAAACACGGAGCGCGTTGGAAAAAAATCAGAGCGTACCACGAAATCAGCGGCTTGGCGGCGTGCAACGCGTCGGCGACACGTGCCACAAGCTTATTCCAAGTCGTGCTTGCCGGGGTTGTAAAAGAATCGAAAACGGAGCGCGAGGTACTGACCTCGAAACTCGCCAGGCAGCGGCGGGAAAGGATTGGAAGCGGTGATTCCGCCCCAGGCCGCGCGGTCCAGCGAGACATCGCCCGACGGATCGACCAGGCGCATGCCGGCCACCGAGCCATCTTTCATGATCGCGAACTCGATCGCGACCCTTCCTTTTTTCATCAGTGGCGCGCGGGCGATCTCCGGGATCAGTTGGTACCAGTTCAGGCGTACATCGTGGAGGACACGCGACAGGTAAGGACCAAAATCCACGCCCATGGTGTCGCTGAGGATGTCCATGTTGCTCTTGATCCCGCCGCCAGTGGGAAGAGAGCTGCCGTAATCACCGCCAGCGCCCCCGTATCCGCCGCGAGAAGCGGCCGCGCTGCGGGCAGCGCTTTCAATCGCGGAGCCCGGTGACATGGCGGCGCCGAAAGCCTGTTTCGCGCTCAACGGAGGCGTACGGAGCTGCGCAGTATCGTTGGGCGCAGGCTGGGCGGGAGCAGGCCCGGGAGTAGTGTTCTGCTGCGCCGGTGGAGCGGCTTGCGCCATCGCGGGCTGCTGTGCCGGCGCGCCGGGCGGCTGCGGCGGTCCGGGGCGGCGGGCGGCGCGCAACTCCTCCAGCGTCTTGCGGTCAATCTGGGGGGCGCGCGAGGTGGCAATGCGGTCCTTGTCAGAAAGAAACTTCGAATTCGGCCGGGCCGTGACTTTCTGTTCGTCCGCCGGAAGCTCGATAAAGGTGGCTTGGCGGTCGCGCAATAAATCGTCGGCCGAGCGCACCGCGATCATGCGATGAAAAGGGAAGTACTTGGGCGCGGCGGCAATGGTAATGATCACCAGCAGGTGAGCCACCACGGAAATCCAGAAGGCTTCGCGCAGGCGCGAGCGCGCCAAGTCGTCCTGGAGTTGGATCAGAAGATGCGGCGCTTCCAGGGGGCCGGCGGGCTTGCGGTTAGGTTCGAACGGCAAACTGGGCTGAATTAAATCCAGAGGTGCGTCAGCCGGCGGCGCCGGACGTTCGTTGAGTGGAATTAAAGTCAGTGCCATTGAAAGCGAACAATTCCCCGCGAGCCGTGGGCACCCGCTACTAACGTTTAGACGCCCGGCAACCCCCAATTGCTGCGGGCGTTTTCAGGCCACCTGTAGAAGCTGAAAACGGTTCGGACTATTGTCTCACCTTGAGGGCCGAAGCGCACTAAGAGCCCTTACTTAAACCCGGAATCAGGAAGGAGTTGCCGGGTAAGGAATCGGGATGCAGGAACAGGGAAGAGCAACGCTGGCAGCCGACTAGGGACGGCTGAGGCCCGCAAACTGTGTGGTAGGCTGCGCTTATGTTCAACCGGGCGGCAGGGATCCTAGCGCTTTTTGCGTGTTTGGCGAGCAGTGCGGTGGCAAAAGATAAGGATCGGAAGGCGAAGTTCCAGGTTTACGGACCGGTACGGCTTGACCGCGAAGGCGAAAAGTGGGCGCAAAAGACGCTGAAGAAGCTGACGCTGGAAGAGAAGGTCGGGCAAGTGCTGATGGTATGGTCACGCGCCGAGTTTCTCAACGTCAACAGCGCCGAGTTCCTTCGCCTGCGTGACATCACGCGCAAATATCATCTTGGCGGTTTCGGTCTAACCGTGCCGACCGATGGACCGTTCCTGCTGCGCAGCCAGCCCTACGAAGCCGCGGTCATGACCAACCAGTTGCAGCGGGAATCGGAGCTGCCGCTTTTGATCGGAGCCGACTTCGAGCGCGGCCTCTCCATGCGGCTGCAAGGCGTAACCGTATTTCCGCATGCCATGGCGTTTGGCGCCGACGGCAACGTGGCCGATTCCGAGTCTGCAGGCCGGATCACGGGCATAGAAGCGCGCGCCGTGGGCGTGCACTGGAACTGGTTTCCCGACACTGACGTCAACTCCAACCCGGTGAATCCGATCATCAACACCCGCTCCTTCGGCGAAGACCCGCAACAGGTAGGCGCGATGGCCGCAGCCTATATTCGGGGCGCGCACGAAGCCGGCATGCTGGTCACGGCCAAGCATTTTCCCGGCCACGGAGACACGGCGACGGACTCCCACCTGGGCCTGGCAACCGTGAATGGAGACATCGCGCGCCTGGACAAGGTTGAGCTGCCGCCGTTCGAGGAAGCCATAAAAGCGGGCGTGGATGCCATCATGGTCGCGCACGTCACCGTACCGGCGCTGGAGCCGGACCCGAACAAGGTGGCGACCACATCGTCGGCGGTCGTCACCGACCTGTTGAAGAAAAAGATGGGATTCCGCGGGCTGGTGGTTACGGATGCGCTCGATATGAATGCGCTGATGCGCATTTATGCCCACACCCCGAACCCATCGGGGGCCGCGGCGGTGGCGACCATGAAGGCAGGCAACGACATCGTACTGATTCCCGGCGATTTGGACGGGGCGTACAAGGCATTGCTGCAAGCGGTGAAGAGCGGTGAGATTGCAGAATCGCAGCTCAATACCTCGGTGCTGAAAGTGTTGCGCGCGAAGGCGTCGCTGGGGTTGAACAAGGCGCGGCTGGTGGACTTGGACAAAGTGGCCGAGCTGGTAGGCCAGCCCGGCAATGTGGTCTACGGACAGAGGATTGCAGATTCGGCCGTTACCCTGGTGCGCGACAACGGCCACGTGCTGCCGCTCAAGCGTGTTTCTACGGGAACCGCGGGGTACGTCAATCCGTATACAAAGATGAGCGAGACCCGTAACCGCGTGGTCGCGATCGTGTTTACTGACGACGTGCGCATGGAGCATGGCCGCGTTTTTGAACGCGAGCTGCGGGCGCGCGTGCCGGACGCCAAAGTGTTCTTCGTAGATCCGCGAATCGCGGGAGCACTGACGCCGCAGATCGCGGCCGCGGTCGACCAGGCGGAAGCGGTGCTGGTTCCGGTGTACCTGGCGCCGGTGGCCGGCAAGAAGACGCAAATCTCAGGTGGCGAGGTAAAGAACACGGTCTCGCTGGCGGGCGACACCGCGGCACTGATGCAGGCGATCCTGGAGCATGCCGCCGAGCGCACGGCGGTAATTGCGATGGGAAATCCGTACATGGCGGCGGACTTTCCGGCAGTCCAGAATTACCTGTGCACGTATTCGTTCGTCAGCGTGTCCGAACTGAGCGCCATCCGCGCGCTGTTCGGCGAGATTCCGATCCGAGGCCGGTTGCCGGTAACCATCCCGGGGATCGCACAGCGTGGAGCAGGCATCGATCGGGCGCAGCAGGCGCGCCAAGGAGGGATGAAATCCAATGTTCACAAAAAATCAGTTTCCCGGTTACAGGTTCCAGCGCAAAGGACGAATCCACACGGGATTTCCAGTCACTCGACTCCTTAAGTCCGCCGTGATCACGGTGGCGTCGCTGGCGCTGCTGGCCGGTTGCTCCGTGCACGAAGGAAGAACCAACAGCGGCGAAAAGAAGGTCGACATCAGCACGCCGTTTGGCAGTATCAAGGTCAACAGCGATGTGGATGTCAAAGACACAGGTCTTCCGGTTTACCCGGGAGCGCAGCGGGTTGAACAGTTGGAGAACGATCGAGACGCTGCGAATGTGAACATCTCGGTGGGCGGTATGGGGCTGAAGGTGGTGGCGATCAAGTTCCGCAGCAACGATTCGCCCGACAAGGTGCTGGCGTTCTATCGTCCCAAGATGAAGGAGTTTGGCGGAACGTTCCTGGAGTGCAAGCAGCAGGGCTTCGTTTCGTATAAACAATCGAGCGACGAAAAGGAGATCAACTGCGACAAGGGATCCCATGGCGAGGACGTTGAACTGAAGGCGGGCACCCCCGATCGCGAGCACATTGTGGCGGTCAAGCCGAGCGGGTCGGGCAGTGAATTCGCCCTGGTCTACGTCCAGAAACGCGGCAAAGAAGGAATGTAAGAAATTGCGGCTTTGCAGCACCGCGGATGAGGGAGTTTGTCGGCGGGGTTCGCTCAATTCCGCAATTCGGCATCGCTGCAGTTATGCAACTCTCCTGGTTCCATTCTCGAACCTGGCGCACGGTTACTCAATCAGTCAACACGCCACAGGCGGTTTGTGATTGACCCCCCTCCCAGAGTGTCGCAAGTTGAAGCCGGGCATAAGCCCCAAGTCCGCCGCTATTGGGCCGAACACAACCATGTCGGAGGCGGCGGCAACATTTAAGGCTTTCGTGCGCCGGGCAGGAACGGGACCAGCCGTAAATTTTCCCCGGCGCTGAAGTCGGAAGCCTTAGGGAACCGGCGCAAGTCTCGGGGGAGAACCGCGCCGGTTTTTCTTTTCTGCGGCCGGCGTTCCACCGCCGGTGCCCAGACCCGCCTGCAACGCAATCTGCGATAGAATCGCCCGTTCTCTTGATTGCCATGAAAGCCGCAGTCATTACGCGCTACGGCGGACCGGAGGTGCTGGAGGTCCGCACGGCACCCGATCCGCAGCCCAAGCCGGCGCAAGTGGTGGTGCGAGTGGAAGCGGCGGGCTTGAACTTTGCCGACATCATGGCAGCGCAAGGCGGATACCCGGGAACGCCGGAGCCGCCGCTGGTTGCGGGACGCGAATTCGCCGGTCGCCGGGAAGATACCGGTGAGCGCGTAATGGGCTACACACAGAGCCGGGCGTTCGCGGAAAAAATTGCCACCTCGCCCGACCTGCTGTGGCCGGTGCCGGAAAAATGGTCCGCTAACGAAGCGGCGGCATTCCCCGTCAATTACTTCACCGCGTACTTCGCGTACTGGAAGGCCGGACTGGCGGACGAGCAGGCGCGCGGAAAGCGCGTGTTGATCCATGCCGTGGCGGGCGGAGTAGGAACCGCGGCGGTAGAAATCGGGAGCGTGCTCGGGCTGGAGATGTACGGCACTGCCTCCTCGGATGAAAAGCTTGCGCAGGTGCAAAAGCTCGGCCTGCAGCACCCGATCAACTACAAGCGCGATGATTACGAGGCCAAGATCCGCGAGCTGACCGGCGGCGGGGGGGTGGATGCGGTGCTGGAGATGCTTGGCGGCGAGCACGTCGCAAAGAGCGCGCGCTGCCTGAGTTTTTTCGGAAGCGTGATCACCTACGGGTCCGCCAGCGGCGAGCGCGCTTCCCTGGATCCGCGGATTTTGTATGACAAGCAGACCAGCGTGCACGGGCTATGGCTGGCGAAGATGTCGCAACGCGCCGATCTGATGCGGCCTGCATGGGCGCAGTTGAAGCAGTGGATCGATGCCGGCCGATTGCATCCGGTGGTCGGACACGTTCTGCCGCTAGAGAAGGTTGCCGACGCCTATCGCCTGCTGATGGAAAGGAAGAATTTTGGGAAAGTGGTCTTGGAAATCAGTAGCCAGCGTTAGGAACGGTTGTGGTGGCTTGGTGGAGAAAATGCGCGGGCGGATATTGATTGCGGCGATGTTGCTCGCCAGCGCCCTTGGTGTGCACGGGGCGGAGGTGCCGCAGCTCAGCGCCGATGCCGGCCCGTGCTGGGTGGAGTTCACCGTGACCGATGCGGCGAGCAAAGGCCTGTACCTGGCCAAGATCCACACCGTGGTGCGCTACGGGTTCATGAGTAAGCGCAAGACGGAACTGGATCTTTTGACCGACAGCAACGGCAAGGGCAAAATCACCGGCCTGCCGCACGAGGTGAAGAAGCCGCTGGAGTTCACGGTGACGCACAAGGATCAGACGAAGCTGGTGACGTACGATCCGGCGACGAATTGCCACGAGGTAATGAAAGTGAAGTTGGGGAGCAAATGATGAGAAGTCGACCGGCGGACCAGGCTTTCAGTCTTTCAGTCGTTCAGTCTGTAAGTCGTGCGATTTGGCGAACTGCGTTGCCATTAGCGATGGTCATCGTGGTCGCCGCGTTGGGAACGGCACAAGCAAGATTTGTTCCCGATCCCATCGTGCGCTACAAGATTGATGCGCGGCTGGACGCGGCGAGGAAAACGATTGCCGGGCGCGAGACCATCGTGTGGAAAAACCACACCGCCGGATCGGTGCCGGACCTGCAATTTCACCTCTACCTGAACGCCTTCAAAAATAATCAATCCACATTCATGCGGGAAGGCGGAAGCCGGCGCCGGACGGGCACGACCGGGAAACTGGAAGAATGGGGATACGAGCAGATTCACGTCATCAAGGTGGATGGCAAGGATCTGACCTCGAAGCTGGAGTACATCCATCCTGACGACGACAACGCCGCCGATCAAACGGTGGCGCGGGTTCCGCTGGGGCAGGCGATAGGGCGGGGCAAGAGCGTCACCATCGAGATCGAGTGGACCTCGAAGATGCCGCGGATTTTTGCGCGGACGGGGTACCGCAACAATTACTTTTTGCTGGCGCAGTGGTTCCCCAAGCCAGGCGTATATGAAGGCGTGGGCGAGCGGCATCGGCAAGTTGCGGGATGGAACTGCCACCAGTTTCACTCGACCACCGAGTTTTTCGGCGACTACGGCGTTTTCGACGCGCGCCTCACCGTGCCCAGCGACTTTGAAATCGGCGCCACCGGCGCGGAGCGCAGCCGAACCGCGAATCCCGACGGCACCACAACTTACAACTACTACCAGGAAGACGTGCACGATTTTGCCTGGGTCACGGAGCCGAAGAGCGAAGCGGAAAAAATCACCCGCACATTCGAGGCCGATAAGCAGGTGAGCTCGCAAGAAATCGCGGAGTGGTCGCAGAAGACGGGCACGCCGCCGGAACAAGTGAAGCTGCAGGATGTGAAGGTCAGCCTATTTATCCAGCGCGAGCACGAGGACCAGGTGGACCGCCACTTTCGCGCGATTTTTGCCGCCCTCAAGTGGTTCGGGCTGTTCTACGGAAAATATCCGTACGACACGCTGACGGTGGTGGATCCGATCGGCGCCTCCGGCGGAATGGAATATCCCACCTTCATCACCGCGGGAACGCAATACTGGCCGGCGGCGCACGCGTTGAGCCCGGAGGGCGTGATCGTGCACGAGTTCGGCCACCAGTTCTGGTACGGCTTGGTCGGCAACAACGAGTTCGAGGAAGCGTGGCTGGATGAAGGATTCAATTCCTATTCCACGACCAAGGTGCTGGAGAGGGCGTACCCGCCGGGAGAAATGTATGAACGATGGGCCGGCGTGCCGTATCCGGCGGCGGTATGGACCGAGATGCCGGTGCCGGCTTATCCGTGGTTTGGCGTGAAGGAGATCGGGCTGGGGCAGTTCTTCGAGCGGGTGCCTATGGTGCAGATGTACGCGCGTTCCGGACGAGGCTACTGGACACGGGCGCAGGCCGATGCCATGGAGCGATACGCCTGGCTCGATATGGATCCCGAGAGCTACGGCGTGCAGGCGTACGCAAAGCCGGAGGTCACGCTGCACACCCTGGAGGCGCTGCTGGGAAACCAGTGGCCGAAGGTGATCCGGACCTATCACCAGCGCTACCGCTTCAAGCATCCCGATGCGATTGACTTCATGACGACCGTCAACGAAGTATCGGGACGCGACATGAAGTGGTTTTTTGACCAGACGATCTACGGCACAGGCCTGCTGGATTACTCCATCTCGGTGACGAACGAAAAGAAGGCCGCCCGCGAGGGTTACTTCGACCAGGACGGGCGACCGGCCTACGTCGAGGGCAAGAAAGTCCTGGACAAGGATGCTGAGCACCAACCCGAAATTCTGGTGCGACGCCTGGGCGAGATGCAGTTCCCGGTCACGGTGCGCGTGCGCTTCGAGGACGGCACCATCAAAACGGAGCGCTGGGACGGCCAGTACCGCTGGACGAAGTTCAAGTACGAGGGAAAGCCGAAGATCGCCTGGGCCATCGTCGACGAAGACTACGACTGGAAACTGCAGGTACAGCGCACGCACGACAGCTATCTCGCCGAACCGGTGAAACTGGCAGCGCAAAAGTGGTACTTGCGGTGGGTGGTCTGGTTGCAGAACGCGTTGATGGCATTTTCGTTTTTCTCCTAGGGTTAAGAGCTCGCAGGCAGGAGTTAGCGGATGAAGGTCGGGAGAGCTATTGCGCAGGGGCTGACGACGGCATGGCGGAACAAGTGGATGTCCGCGGTTTTCTTCGGCTGCAACCTGCTGATGGCCGCGGCAATCGCCGCTCCCATGCACAACGCCATCGCCGATCACGTGGGCAATAGCGCCGCCGGACGCCAACTCGCCGAAAGCTTCAGCGCCGCCTGGCTGAGTGAATTCAAGATCGCACAGCCGGAGTTCCTGAAAGACTTCTCGGTGGCGGTGCTGTATGCGGGCATCCTGTTCCTGGCGCTCAACACCCTGCTGTCAGGCGGGGCGTTCGAGGTGTTCGCGACCGGAGAAGGCGCCGGGTTGCACACCTTCGGGCGGGGCATGGGCAAATTTTTCGGCAGGTTCGCCCGCGTGGCCGTGATCGGATCGGCGCTGTACTTCGCCGCCTTTGGCATCTTCAATGGCGCGTTGCAATTATGGATCAACGGGCGCTTGCAGAAAGCAACCGCGGCCGGACCTTGGATGTGGCTGGGCGTACTGCGAGTGGCGCTGCTGGTGATCTCGGTGCTGATCGTCAACGCGCTGGTGGAATATGCGAAGGCCGATGTAGTCATTGACGAGCACCGCTCGGCGATCGCGGCATTCCTGCACGCAGCCGGATTTTTCCTCTCGCACTTCGGGCGCGTCATGGTGATCTATCTCACGCTGGGACTGCTGGCCACGGTGTCGATTGTGGCTTACGTGGTATTCGCTCGAATCATGCCGCAGCACTCGGTGGCGACCATCCTGATTTGGTTTGTCGTGGCGCAGGCTCTGTTGTGGTTGCGCTGGACGCTGCGGCTGGCGTCCTGGTCTGCCGCGGTCAACTACTACGGCGCGCACGCACAAGCGCGGGCAGGGTCGGCTACTGCGGCCGATTAGGGCCAGCGTTGGGAGTTGGGCGGATCGTGAGTGGTAGCTGGCCGCCAGCCTGAGTGTCAGACCCGACCAACCACCCAATGACGAGCCACCAGCTACAAGCTACCAGCTACTGGGTTGTGGTCTTCACCACGTCGCCGACCTTGAATCCCGTGCCGGAGACGACCTTGCCGACGGAGGATATGTCGTCCACATCGCTGATCTCGATTTTGCCAACCTCGGTGGACATCCGGCGCAGCACCTTGCCGGTAGTCGGGTCCTTGATTTCCTGCGAGACCCGCTCGACGCTCATATGATCGCCGACCTTAATGCCGGACTTGGAGCCGACATTCAGCACCACCTTGCCCATCTCCACGAATGCGACTACGCCTTCGACTTTGATGGTGCGTGCCTGCAGCTTGGGCGCGCCGGCGACCACGCCGGTGCTCATCTGGTCCACCGCAAGCTTCACCGCCTCGCCAATGATGGTGTTCTGGAAGTCGCTGCTGCCGAAGTCGACGCCGCCGGCGCCGAAGCCGTGCCAGTTGCCGCCGCCACCGAGCATCGAGGTGCTGCTGCGCGAGGATTCGCCCTTGCCATCGGCGACGGCCATGATTTCTCCCGTGTCGATGTCCACAATGCGGGCATCGAGAGTGACGATGGCCTTGGAATTCTTATGCTTGAATCCGCCCAGGCCGAATCCGCCGAATCCGCCGCCGGCGCCACCGGCGCCGACATTTTTCGTCTCGTTGCCGAACTGGGTGATGCTGCCGACGATGATGGCGTCGACTCCCAGCAGCTTGCCGATCTTGGCGGCGCTGTTGGGATTGGCGCGATCGCTGTTGGAGAAATTCTGCTCCGCCAGGATCTTGTCCATGGCCTTGCGCTCGATCACCGAGTAGGTGCCGTCCTGCACCAGGCGCTTAACGAGAAGGTCGGAAACGCCCTTGCCCACGTCAATGTCGGTTCCGAAGATGGCGGCGACGCCGCTGCGTACGGTGGCATAGTCAAAATCGAAAACGGCAACGCGTTTCTTGCGCTCGGCCGCGAAACCGGAAACGGAGAGAAGAACAAGCACGGCGCAGAGCGACAGGACCTTGGCTTTCATGCGGAGCCTCCAAGCAGTAGGTTGCAAGTTGTGCAGTTGCGAAGCAGTAGAAGTTAGCGCCGGACGAATTCGCACATCAGTCCGGAACCGCCCCAAGTAATTTCAGCCAGCACGCAATTCTGCACGAACCAGGAATTTTTTCAAGCGGGGAGTGCGCGGAAATACTCTTTTTGGCTGGCGCGCAAGGACTAAGGCCGAATTGGGAGGGCGGCCTGCGGATTCAATTTGAGTCGCTTACCGATACTTTCCAGCTACCCGCCCCTGATTTTCAATACTTCGGCATCTTGGGATCGACCTTATCGGCCCAGGCGTTGATGCCGCCCGTGAGGTTCTTCACCTTGGTAAACCCGGCCTGGCGAAGGAAGTCCACGGCCTTGGCGCTGCGGCCGCCCATCTTGCAATGGCATACGATCTCGCGGCTGGAATCCAGCTCGTTGACGCGCTTGGGCAGATCGTTGAGCGGGATCAGATGCCCACCGAGGTTGCAGATCTGGTATTCGTGGGGCTCACGCACGTCGAGGATGAAGACGTCGTCGCCGGCGTCCTGGCGGCGCTTCAATTCTTCGACGCTGATTTCGGGCAGGTTGGATTCCGTCACCGGCTTTTCCTCGCCGCGAATGCCGCAGAATTGGTTGTAGTCAATCAACTTGGTGATGGTGCGATTCTTGCCGCAAGCGGGGCAATCAGGATTCTTCCGCAGCTTCAGTTCGCGGAATTTCATGCCCAAAGCATCCACCAGCAGCAGCCGCCCGATCAGCGGATCGCCGGCGCCAAGGATCAGCTTGATGGCCTCGGTTGCCTGCATCACCCCGACCAGGCCGGGCAGAATGCCTAGAACGCCGCCTTCAGCGCAGGAGGGTACCAGGCCGGGCGGAGGCGGTTCGGGATACAGGCAGCGGTAGCACGGCCCCTGTTCGGTGGCGAAGACGCTGACCTGTCCTTCAAAGCGGAAGATGGAACCGTAGACGTTGGGCTTTCCGGTAAGCACGCAGGAGTCGTTGACCAGGTAGCGCGTGGGAAAGTTATCGGTGCCGTCCACCACGATGTCGAACTGGCGGAAGAGGTCCAGCGCGTTGGCGCTGGTAAGACGCGTCTCGAACGGCCGCACTTCGACGAACGGGTTGATTGCTTTAATCTTCTCGGCGGCGGAATCAAGCTTGGGCCGGCCGACATCGCTGGTGGTGTGAATGATCTGGCGTTGCAGGTTGGTGAAGTCCACGACGTCGAAGTCAACCACGCCGAGCGTGCCCACGCCCGCCGCCGCCAGGTAGAGTGCCAGCGGCGATCCCAACCCGCCTGCGCCAATACAGAGAACTTTAGCGGCCTTGAGCTTGGTCTGGCCGTCCATGCCGACCTCGGGCATGATGAGATGGCGCGAGTAGCGCAGGATTTCGTCCTTGGAAAGAGTGGGCTGATCGACTTGTGTGATGGTGGCCATAAGAAACCTAAGTGGAACCTGGTAATTGTGTAATCGGGAAAAGTAAAGAAAGGTCCGATCTACTTCACTCCATTACCCGATTACTCTATTCGACGTCTTCCTCCCTCCGGCAATTGACGGAACAATCGACAATGTGTCGCCGTCTTTTACTGGCGTCTGTTCCTTGCTCAGGTAGCGAATGTCTTCGTCGTTGAGGTACACGTTGACGAACGCACGCAGGCGGCCATCGTCGGTATAGAGATGTTTGCGCAGCTCCGGATGGCGGGAGGTGAGCCCGCTGAGGGCCTCCGCGACGGTTGCAGCGTTCAACTCAACCACATCTTTCTTATCGGCATATTGACGCAAGGGCGTCGGGATCATGATTTTCATAAGCAAGACCTTAATGATGCGAAAAAACGGCAGGCGGATTCAAAGCCGTGGGCCGAGCGTCTACTCGGCTTCAAACTCTCTTACCAGCACCTTCTCCGCGCTGACTTCCACCGCCTCATCCTCGAAGCGTTTGTCCTCTTCGGTGGCGCCCAGCAGCGCGAAGGAGTTGGTGGTCACGGCGCGGCCGTTTTCCACGCTGGTGATCACGTAGGAGCAGCCGATCCAGTGCGCTTCGGCGAGATCGGTTTGTGACCATCGCGCTGGATGGTCGGGATGCGAATGATAGAAGCCGACAACATCCAGCCCGCGCTCGCGTCCCTGGCGCTGAATGCGCACCAGCTCCCGAGGGTCGATGTGGTAGCGGTCCTGGGGGCGGTCGTCGCGCGTGTTGCCGCAGCGCACGACCTCGACTACCTGCCGCTTGTCGTCTTCTTCCATGTGACCCAGCATTACGCCGCAGCACTCGTGCGGATAGGTTTCCTCGCCGTGGGCGCGGAGAGCGTTGAACGCGAGTTGGGGAATTCTTAGCATCCGCTATGAAATTTCACTCGTTCCAGAACTTCTCGCTCAGATATTTGTCGCCGCTGTCGGGGAACACGGTGACGATCACCGAACCGCCCGGCGCGCTCTTCGCAACTTGAAGACAGCCACTGAGCGCGGCCCCGGATGAGATGCCCACCAGCACGCCTTCTTCGCGCGCCAGCCGCTTCACCATTTCATAGGCACTCTCGGTGGAAACGCCAAGGTCCGCGTCGGCGATTGCGGGATCATAGATTTTGGGCACAATCGCGGTGGCCATGTGCTTGGCGCCCTCAATGCCGTGGAAGGAGGAATCCGGCTGCAGGGAGATGGACTGGATGTTGGGATTCAATTCCTTCAGGCGGCGCGAGGTGCCGACGAAAGTTCCACTGGTGCCCAGCATGGCAACGAAGTGGGTGACACGCCCTTCTGTCTGCCGCCAGATCTCGTTGGCGGTGGTCTCGTAGTGGGCGCGCCAGTTGGCATCATTGGAATACTGGTCAGCGTAGAAGAAGCGCTCCGGCTCGGCGGCAAACATCTCGCGGGCCTTGCGGATCGCGCCGTCGGAGCCGTCGCCCGGGTCGGTGAAGACAATTTTGGCCCCGTAAGCGTTCAGAATGCGCTTGCGTTCGACGGAGACATTGGTCGGCATGCAGAGCGTGACGCCGAATCCCATGGCCGCGCCGATCATGGCATAGGCGATGCCGGTATTGCCGCTGGTGGAATCCAGCAGTTCCTTGCCGGGCGCAAGCTTGCCCGACTGCAGCGCTTCCAGAACGATATTCGCGGCGGCGCGATCTTTGACCGAGCCTCCCGGATTGAACCACTCCGCCTTGGCCAGGATCTCCACACCGTGCAGATCGTGGGTGAAGCGGGGCAACCGGATCAGCGGGGTGTTGCCGATGCGCTCAAGCACACTGCGGCCCAGCTTCTGTTGCGGCTCTTCCCGCGCGGGCAGTACCGGTTTCCTTCCTGGACTGGAAGAAGGCATAGATACGTGTTTGGGGCGCGATCCCACGGCCAAGTTAGCCGATCAAACGCGGGGCGGGCAACAATGAAGGATTGGGAGGTATCGTATTCGTCCCTAGTTGCTGATTAGCCCAGGCTTTGACGGTTACCGACTTGGATGTGGTAGGGTGTTGCGGCGTTACATTTCCTTGGCCCCGGGCCAGTGGTGACCGGCGAATGGCGACGAAACCTGCCCGCAAGACCTATGACGAAGCAATCGCCTGGTTGCGCGATCACGGTTTCGAGCTGCTGGAAGCCCCCGGAGTGCAGAGCCGGGTTTTTCTAAAGAAGGACGGTTGCTCGGCGGCGATTGAGAAGACGGACGACGGCGGAGTAAAGCTCTTCGCCTACCCGGGTTACCTGATCGGGGGCGAGATTGCCAAGCTCGTCAACCGCGGTTACCAGCAATTCTTCAAGACCACGAAAGCGGAAGTTCCCGCCACGGCAGAGCAGCTCAAGGCACTGCACCAGTTCAGCGAAGAACTGAAGGAAGCGATCGGGGCGCCCAGCCTGTACAACGAGTCGCTCGGCACGGTCAGCGCAGACTACAGCTACGACCGTGTGCAGAACCGCGACGAAGCGCCCTCGGAGCGGCCGAAGAAACCGTGGGAAAAGAAGCGGACGGCAAAAAAGAACACGCACCGCAGCTAGCGGCGTCCACTGCCCGCCCTATTGCGGCTCGAAGATCTCTTCCACACCCAGCATTTTTCCCTGCTCGATCTGCACCGGGCGCGTGATCGGCTTGTAGCCGGGCAGGCGCAAGGTCATGGTGTAATTTCCGGGAACAACGCCGAGCTTTGCCGGAGTGCGTAGCGGGGCCTGCGCTTCACCGAGCCAGATTTCCGCGCCACGCGGTCGGGTACGCACCTCGAGAACGCCGTCATCGGCCGCAGCCCTGCCGAATATGCGCCTCAGCCTGCGGAACGGACCGGAGCCGGCTGGTTGTGCCGGCGTGTTGGCCGCGAGAGCTACTGCCCGTTCGGCGGCCGGAGTCAGTGTGGGAGCAAAGTAAAAAGACCCGCCGGCCTGGACGTCTGCGTACTTAATCTCTGGACGGTAGCCTTCCTTGCGCAGCGCGATGCGATGCTGTCCGGGATTGACCGACAGGTGGGCGGGCGTAATCTCGCCGGAATCGCGCCCATCGAGATAAATGTGCGCGCCATTGGGTTCGCTGTCGAGGTCCAGGGATCCTTTCAACCCGGCGGCGGACGCAGGCGTGGATGATTGGGCCGACTCAGCAGCGGCGGCGGCGGCCCGCCTCGCAGCGGCGGCCTTCGCGGCCTTCGCCGAGTTTCTTGGCTTCGGTTCAGCCGGCACGGGGGTGGCAGCCACCGGCGCCGGCACAGGAGCAGCGTCCTGGTGGAAATGCCAGTAAGCTCCGAGGGCCAGCGTAGCCATAAGCACTACGGCGCCAATCGCCATCACCGGCACTGGTTTCTGAGGTTTAGCCGGGCGAGGTGGCAGCGCAACCGTTGCGTTCAGCGCAGCCGGCTTGACCGCCAGTTTTATAAGCGCAGGTTTAGCAATGGGTGGGGCCGGCGCTGCTTTGGCGACCGGTGCGACCACCGCCGCCGGAAGTGTCGTGCTCGGAGCTGGTGTGGTAGCTGCCGGCTGGACCGCCGCGGGTGGGGCAGTCTCCAGTTGGTCAACCGGTGGAGGCGTTTTGGCCTGTGTGGCGGCTGCCGCCACCGCCGCGGCCATCGGCCCTGATGGCAACGGCGTTGTCTCCCCACTTGAGGATGATGCGAAACGCTCCAAGGGGACCGGCGCCAGCTGCACCTCCGGCTTGAAACACAAATATCCCAGCACCGCACGCGCGAAGTCGGCGCCGGTGGCGAAGCGCCCATCCGGATCCTTGGACAGCGCCTTCATGACCACGGCGCTGATTCCTGGATGCATGGTGTGATCCCGTTCGCGAGGATCTACCGGAACGTCGTTCACGATCTTGTAAATGATGGTAGTGATGTTTTCGCCGGCAAAGGGGCGTTCGCCGGTCAGCATTTCGTAGAGCACCACGCCCACGCTGAACAGGTCGGAACGGCCATCGAGCGGCTTGCCTTTTACCTGCTCCGGCGCCATGTAGTTGGGAGTGCCGACAACGTGGCCGGCGGAGGTCATGTCGGTCCCACCGCCCTTGGCGATGCCGAAGTCCATGATTTTCACCGTGCCATCGGCGGTGATCATGATGTTGGCGGGCTTGATGTCGCGATGGATGATACCGCGGGAGTGCGCATAGTCCAGGCCGGCGCAAACCTGGCGCACGATGTCGATAGCGTGCTCGACCGGCAGCCGTTTTCCTCCCTTCAGCAGCTGCTGAAGCGTCTGGCCCTCCATGTACTCCATGGCGATGTAGAACATGCCGTCCTGCTCGCCGGCGTCGTAGATGGTGATGATGTTGGGATGGTTCATCACTCCGGCAGTGCGCGCCTCGTTCTTGAAGCGCCCCAGCATCTCCTCAGCTTCGGTGCCGTGGAGATCGAGGCGCAGGGTCTTGATGGCGACGCATCGACCGACGGTCGGGTCCTGGGCCTTGTAGACAACGCCCATGGCGCCCTTGCCCAGTTCACTGACGATCTGGTAGCGGCCAATTTTCTGCATACGCGGCACTTACCGTGAACGGCGCGCAACTCGAGCGAGCAGGCGTATGGCTTGCGGAAAGGTGCGAACCCGCGCCGGACGCGCGACATCTAGCAACTTACCTCCACGCCCAGCGACGCGGAAGTACAACGAATGGTGCCAGGGAAGTTACGGAAGCACAGCCGAGCTGTTTGACGCGTTCCCAGCGAAACCGCTAAAATCAATTGGTTTGCCTGTACTGCCGGGCCCCGTCAGGGGTTGCCGCCGCCGTCCTGGCGAGCGGGAGCAGAGCACGCAAGGTTTATAGGCATTTACGAATTGTCGTTAATCCGTAAATTCTTCAATTCGTAAATCGCAGAGTGGGAGGCACTATGTACGCGGTCATCCGCGCCGGGGGAAAGCAGTATCGCGTCGCGCCCGGCGACGTTATCCGGGTGGAAAAGCTCGGCGGGGATCAGAAGCAGGTGGAGTTCGGCGACGTGCTCGCCGTATCCGGCAACCAGGGCGAGATCGGCAAGCCGCAAGGCGAGGCACGCGTAGTCGGGCAGATCCTGGACCAGGTTCTCGGCGACAAAGTGCTGGTCTTCCACTACAAGCGCAAGAAGCAATACAAGAAGCTGCAGGGACATCGCCAGCAGTACACCGCGGTGCGCATCACCGAAATCGCTTTTGACGGCCAGAGCTTCAAGGCCGCCGAACAAGCCACGCGGGCGGCGAAAACTCCCAAGGTCGTGGAAGGCGGAGCGGCGGCGGAAGAAGCGGTCGCCCCCAAGAAGAAAGCTTCGGCGAAGAAGCAGGCATCGGCCCACGCCTCGGGCGCAGGCAGCAAGACGGCCAAAGGCCGCGGCACTTCGAAATCGACGAAGTCCAAGGGCGGATCCTCGCCCAAGAAAAAGTAGTTTCGAGTTTCGGGTTTCTAGTTTCCAGCGGCCGCTTGGGGCTGGAACAGAAAACGGAAAAATCGATAAGACACACTAGACAGAACCAAAAACCGGCTCGCCTCGCGAGCGGTCCTGAGCGAAGCGAAGGATCTTATGGCGCATAAAAAAGGTTTAGGCAGCTCTCGTAACGGCCGTGACTCGAATTCGCAGCGGCTGGGAGTAAAAGTATTTGGCGGGCAGACGGTGCCCGGCGGTTCCATCATCGTGCGGCAGCGCGGCACGCGCATCAAGCCCGGCCTGAACGTCGGCCGCGGTAAGGACGACACCCTGTTCGCCAAAATTACCGGCAAAGTGAAGTTCGTGGACAAGGGCCGGACAGGTAAGTTCGTGCTCGTCGAGCCGGTCGAGGCGTAAAACGGCGCTCGGCAGTCGGCCATCGGCTCCCGGCCGAGTCGCTTGCGCTTTTTGAGGCATGGCACAAAGCCGTGCCTCTTTGATTTTCGCCCCTCTGTAGCAGTTGGAGGCCTCGCAATCCCGGGTAGCCGACGGGCCGACAGCCGATAGCCACTCACCATGTTCATTGATGAAGCCAAAATCCAGGTCAAGGCGGGCAACGGCGGCAACGGCTGCATGGCGTTCCGCCGCGAGAAATTCGTTCCGCGCGGCGGGCCCTCCGGCGGCGACGGCGGCAAGGGCGGCGACGTCATCATGGAATCCAGCGAGCGCCACAACACGCTGGTTCATTTCCGCTTCAATCCCGAATACAAGGCGGAGCGCGGACGCCACGGCGAAGGTTCCAACAAGACCGGACGCGAAGGCGACGATGTCGTGCTCAAAGTGCCGGTGGGAACGATCGTGTACGACGAATCCACCGGCGAACGCATCCACGATTTCTCCCATGCCGATGACCGCATCGTGGTGGCGCGCGGCGGGCGCGGCGGACGCGGCAATGCGCGCTTTGCCACCTCCACACACCAGGCGCCGCGGGAGTGCGAGCCTGGCCGGTCCGGCGAAGAACGCACGCTGCGGCTCGAGCTGAAGCTGCTGGCCGATGTCGGACTGGTGGGTTACCCGAATGCGGGCAAGTCCACGCTGATCTCGCGCATCTCGGCGGCGCGTCCGAAGATTGCCGATTATCCCTTCACCACGCTGCAGCCGAACCTGGGAGTGGTAGTCGATGGGGAAGAACCAAACGCCATCAGCTTCGTTGTCGCCGACATTCCCGGGCTCATCGAAGGCGCGCACACGGGCGCCGGCCTGGGGACGCAGTTTCTGCGGCACATCGAGCGCACGCGCCTGCTGGTCCACCTGGTGGACGTCTCCGATTCCAGCGGAAGGCCCAACCCGGTGAAGGATTACGAGGTGATAACCAACGAACTCGAGAGCTTTGGCGCGGGGCTGGAGAAAAAGCCGGTGCTGGTCGCGGCGTCGAAGATTGACGTCGTGAATAAAGACAAGCTCGCCAAGCTGCGCCGCTACTGCAAGAAGCACAACCTGCCCCTGTACCCGATCTCAGCCGTGACCGGCGAAGGCATTGAAAAGCTGAAGCACGCCATGGCTGCCAGGGTTGACGAGATCCGCAAGGCCGAAGTAGCTGCTGCTTCGGCGCCACCCGCCGATGCGGAACCTGTTGCGGGGTGAAAAAGACACGGGCGGATTGGCGTGGACCGGCGCGGATCACCCTGAACATCCCTGAGCAATGCCTCTCACCTGGTTCACGCTTGCAAGTTTCAACGCCACAGACGACACTGCGAACGAAGCGACCTGGCTGCCAGCTACTGCTTTTCATGAACGTTGCCCTTTTCGGCGGGACCTTCGATCCGGTACATCGCGGCCACCTCAACGTCGCGCGCGCAGCGCAAAAAGTCTTCGACTTCGGCCGCATCTATTTTGTCCCTGCCGATATCCAGCCTCTGAAACAGAAACAGGCGGTCACGCCGTTTCATCATCGCTATGCCATGCTGGTCCTGGCTACGCGCGAGGAGAAGTCGTTCCTGCCATCGCTGATGGAAGCTCCGGGGGAGGAAGCGCGCCGCACACCCAACTTCACCATCGATACGGTGCGCCGCTTCCGGGCCACGCTGGCGAAAAGCGACCGCCTGTTTTTTCTGCTTGGCGTCGATTCTTTTATGACGATTGCAAACTGGCGCGAGCCCGAGGCGCTGCTGCGCGAGGTGGAATTCGTTGTCGCCAGCCGTCCCGGATTTTCGCTGGCCGACATCGCCCGGGCACTGCCCGAATCCATGCGCCCCAAGGAGGCTGTGACCCAACCGTTCGCGCATAAGCCGGCGACCGGCGATCTTGCCATCGGCGGAGTGACGCTGCACATCCTCGCCGGTGTCGAGGAAAACGTTTCCGCCACCCAGATTCGCTCCTCCCTTGCCGGCGGCCACAGCGTCTCTCGATTCCTGGATGACGCGGTGGCCGCTTATATCGTCAAGATGCATCTATACAAATCGTCTGCGCCGCGTGCCCGGCGTGCGGCCCCGGCGCGGAGGAAGGTGGTAAACATACGCGAAAGAAAGTAAGACCTTCTCCAGCCCGAACCTCCCTTAGTTACTCCCAATTTTGGTGCCGGCCCAAAGCGCGCATCGCCTTCCTTTTGCAGGGGAACCATGGCTAAGAAACAAGAATTGCAGCGGCAGGTGATGGACGCCATTGCCGCCGCCGAGGAAAAAAAGGCGGAAGATCTCACCATCCTGGAGCTTGACAAGACCGCCGGCGGCTTCACCGATTATTTCGTTATCTGCTCGGGTAGCAACCCCAGACAGATTCAAGCCATCTCGGATGAAGTACAGCAGAGACTCTCCCGGGCCGGGCTGAGGCCGACGCACGTGGAGGGCTATAAGCAGGCCGAGTGGGTCCTGCTGGACTACGTGGATTTCGTGGTCCACGTGTTCTCGCAAAAAGCGCGAAACTTCTACAACCTGGAGCGGCTGTGGAAATCGGCAAAACAGTTGACGCCGGGGGAACTGCGGTTCGTGCCTCGGAAGCGCGCGCTCACGAAGCGGGCTACGCCAACGCGCGCGCACCGTTCGCGCCGCCGCGCCCGCAAGAGGTAGCCGGAACCATGGCGGGAGCAGCCGGCGTCATTGAGGCTGCCACGCCTGCGCGGCCTGCCAATCCCGCCGGCGCGATTTTGCAATCGTGGGTGGCGGCCGATCCGGTCTCGATCCACCTGCTGCAGGACATTGGCGGAATCGCCGCCAGCGCTTCTACCGTGCTGGTGCGCGGCGAAGGCGGCACCGGAAAAGACCTGCTGGCATCGATCATCCACTACCTCGGCCCGCATCCGGAAGCGCCCCTGCTCAAGATTGATTGCGCCGGCTTGCCGCGCGAGGTGCTGGAAGTCGAACTGTTCGGTTATGAAAGCGGCGCCTTCCCCGGTGGGCAGACCAAGGCGGGGAAGCTGGAACTTGCCGGGCAGGGCACCATCGTTCTCGATGAAATCGCGGCCCTCACCATGCCGATGCAGGCAAAGCTGCTGCGAGTGATTGACGAAAAACGCTTTGAACGCGTGGGCGGCATGCGAAGCATTCCGGTCTCCGCTCGCGTCGTCGCCCTGACCGCCATCGACCTGGAGCACGCCGTGGCGCGCCGCACCATCCGCGAAGATCTGTATTACCGCCTCAATGTGGTTCCAGTCCTTCTGCCGGCGTTGCGCGACCGGCGGGGCGACATCCGCCCGCTGGCGGAGCACTTCCTCGCCCGGCTCTCCGAGATCCACCGCAAACCGCGGCTGAATTTTGCTCCCGCAGCCATGGCCGCGCTCGAGAATTACTCTTATCATGGCAATGTTCGCGAGTTGCGCGGCATGGTGGAGAGCGCCGTGATCCATGGGGCGCCGCCTGAAATTCTGCCGCAAGACTTGCCGCCGTGTGTCCGCGACGCCGCGCCTGCTTCCGCGGAGCGCAAGCTTAACCTGGAAGCGATGGAACGCGCTCATATCGCCGATGTGCTTCAATTCACGCAGGGGAAGAAGACCAGGGCCGCGCAAATCCTCGGCATCAGCCGCAAGACGTTGCTGGAAAAACGCAAGCGCTACGGGCTGGGATAGCGGCTCAGCATTTCACCAAACACATTCAGTAGGGCGAAGCGCGCGCGACATCTGTTATGTTGCTGCGATGACAACGAAGCCTCCCGCTTCTCCGGACTGGGCCACGCACGCCCGGATGAACGCGGCCAAGCGTTGGGAACGGCCATCGGCGGAGATGGGACGCGGCGCGACCGACGCCATCGTCGAGTTCGCCGAGCCGCAACCGGGCATGCGCGTCCTCGACGTGGCCAGTGGCACCGGCGCTCCCGCGCTGCAGTTGGCGCGGCGAGTCCTGCCGGGCGGGCTCGTCACCGCCACCGATCTCTCGCCCGAACCGCTGAACATAGCCGCCGAGCGTGCCCGCGAGCGCGGACTTACGAACCTCCTCTTCAAAGTTGCTGACGCGCACAAACTACCCTTCGACGATGCCAGCTTCGACCTGGTCACCTCGCGACTGGCGGTGATGTTCTTCTCCGACCTGCCGCGGGCGCTGGGCGAGATGCGGCGCGTGCTGAAGCCCGGGGGCCGCGTGGCGCTGCTCGCCTGGGGTCCGATCGAACAGCCGTATTTCGATTCCACAGGCGCGGTCATCATGCGTCATACCGGCGCGGCGCTGCCTCCTTCTGCGCAACAAATTTTCAGGTTCGGCCGGCGCGGCACGCTCTCCGCCGCCCTCAACGCCGCTGGATTTCGCGAAGTCGCGGAAGAACTACGCACCGTGCCATGGCCTTGGACCTCCAGTATTGAAGATCTTTGGGAGTACTTTCAGACGGCCACGGTTCCCTTCCGCCCGCTGCTGGATCAGATTCGCCCCGAACAACTCGAAGCAATCGGGCGCGAGGTGCGCGCCGCCTTCACGCGCTTCTGGGACGGGGAAAAAGTGAATATGACGGCGGATTTTGTGCTCGCCTCAGGAACGCGCTAGCCGGGAGGTTCTCGCCGTGAAGCTGCGCATCGCCTGGATCGGCAAAACCAAGGACGCGGCCGTGCAGTCGCTCACCGCCGAATACCTCAAGCGTCTCTCGCGCTACGTCGCGACCGAGTCACTGGAAATGGCGACCGAGACCGCGCTCCTCAAGCAGCTCGACAAATCGCGAGGGTCTTTGATACTGCTGGACCCGCGTGGCCGGCAACTCTCTTCTGAACACTTCGCGGAGTTTCTGCGGCAACACCAGGAGCGGGGCACTCCGTCGCTGCTGTTCGCGGTAGGCGGAGCGGATGGCTTCTCCGACCAGGCGCGTGCAGCCGCATCATTCCAGCTTTCTCTCGGTAAGATGACCCTAGCGCACGAACTCGCGCGCGTGGTTTTGCTGGAGCAACTCTACCGAGGATTTACAATCCTGAAGGGACATCCGTATCACCTGGGGCACTGACACACCTTCTGTAAACGCGCGGCCTATGAACGACATTCGCAAAGGCATCATCATCGTGAACACCGGTCCCGGCAAGGGCAAGACCACGGCCGCGATGGGCACGGCTTTGCGTGCGGTCGGCCAGGGCATGAAGGTTCTGATGCTGCAGTTCCTGAAGGGATCGTGGCATTACGGCGAACTGGACGCGGTCAAGGCATTCGGCGACCGCTTCGTCATGAAGCAGATGGGGCGCGGCTTCGTCAAAGTCGGGGGCGCAGAAACCGATCCCGAGGACATTCGCATGGTGGAGGAAGCCTGGGCCGAGGCGGAGAAGGCGATCCTCTCCGGGGATTGGGACCTGGTGGTGCTGGACGAGATCAATTACGCCATCAGCTACGGCATGCTCGATCCCAATAAGGTTGCCGAGGCGCTGAAAAAAAGGCCGGAGATGGTGCATGTGATCTTGACGGGCCGCAACGCGCACCCCACAATAACTGATTTGGCCGACACCGTTACCGAAATGCGTCAGGTCAAGCACGCGTATGAAAAGGGTGTACAGGCGCAACGGGGAATAGAATACTGAATTGCGTTCCGCAGTACGGCCATCGCCATGACTTGGTTTAGACGACAATCCGGCGACTTGGACGCTTCCGGCGAGAAGAAGGTCCGCACCGAAGGCCTGTGGGTGAAGTGTGAAGAATGCCGCCAGATCATCTGGAAAAAGGATCTCGACGCCAACCTCAACGTCTGCCCCAAGTGCCAGCGGCATTTCCGCCTCGACGCCCGCACTCGCCTGGCGCAACTGCTCGACGATGGGGAGTACAGCACCGAGGACATGACGCTCGCCTCGACCGATCCGCTCCACTTCACCGACCTTAAGAAATACTCCGACCGGCTGCGGAAGACGCAGAAGGACACCGGGCTGAAGGACGCGATCATCAATGGGCGCGGCAAGCTGAACGGACGGCCGGTGCTTGTCTGCTCCATGGAATATGCGTTCATTGGCGGCAGCATGGGGTCGGTGGTCGGGGAAGCCATCACGCGCGCCATCGAACGCGCCACCGATGAGCGCGTTCCGCTGATCATCGTTTCCGCCTCGGGCGGCGCGCGCATGATGGAAGGCGTCATCAGCCTGATGCAGTTGGCGAAAATTTCCGCCGCACTCGCCCGCATGGATGACGCGGGCGTGCCCTACATCTCGGTCCTTACCGACCCCACCACCGGCGGCACCACGGCGTCGTTTGCCATGCTCGGCGATCTGAACATCGGCGAGCCAGGCGCGCTCATCGGATTCGCCGGCCCACGTGTCATCGAGCAGACCATTCGCCAGAAACTGCCCGAAGGGTTCCAGCGCAGCGAGTTCCTGCTCGAGCACGGCATGCTGGACGCGGTCGTGCATCGCAAGGACCTGAAGGGCTACATCTCGCGCGCGCTGGACTTCATGACGCCGAACGGCAAAAGCGCTTAGCTTTTTTGTCTTAACTCTGTTTGGCAGCTCAGTGGCGTGGGCTGAACCCCGAGATCCATTGTCGGGCTGAAGCCCTCCTCCGGAGGACATGCATTGAATTCCCGGTGCCATTGAACTCGTTTGTCGCAGCTCACCGCTAAGAGCTAAAAGCTTGTCTTACGATTCCGCCGTCGCGCAACTGTACGAACTCGGGCATGAGCTGGCGCGCACTCCGTCGCACAAGTTCGACCTGGCGCACATGCGCGTGCTGCTGCAGGCGCTGGGCTCTCCGGAGCGCGGGTTGCGCGCCGTGCTGATCGCCGGCACCAACGGCAAAGGCTCCACCGCGGCGACGCTGGCTTCCATCCTGCGCGCAGCCGGACATCGCACCGGGCTGTACACGTCTCCGCACCTGGTGCGCATCAACGAGCGCATCCGCATCAACGGCGAGCCGATTTCCGACGCCGACTTCACGCTTGCCCACGATGAGGTGGAGATTACTGCGCTGCGTTTGGTTGAGCAAGGCAAGCTGCCGTGGCATCCCAGCTTCTTCGAAGTGCTCACCGCGATGGCGTTTTTGCATTTTGCCCGCAAAAACATCGAGATCGCCGTACTCGAGGTCGGGATGGGCGGGCGACTGGACGCGACCAATGTTGTCGAGCCGTTGGTTTCCGTGATTACCGACATTTCGCTCGACCATCAGAAATTCCTCGGCAACACCCTCCGCGAGATCGCGGGCGAAAAGGCGGGCATCATTCGCGCCGGCGGAACCGTGGTGACGCTGCCGCAACACCCGGAGGCCAACGACGTGATCGGCAACACGATCCTGGAGCGCGGGGCGCGAGCGGTCAGTGCCGTGCCTTATGTGCCGCCGGTCTCGCCGGGCGCCGAAGCGGGGGATACGTATGCGGTGACCGTGCTCGGAAAAGAAATCAAGGTTGCGTCGCCACTCCTCGGGCGCCATCAATTGCGCAACGTCGCACTCGCGATCGCTGCCGCGGTCGAGTTGGACGATGCAGGCCTGCGTCTTGCAGCGAGTGACATCGAGCGCGGTATTCGCGATACGGCGTGGCCGGGGCGATTCCAGATCGCGCATGCGGGTGGGTTCGAGGTGGTGCTCGATGTCGCTCACAACCCCGCCGGCGCCTGGGCCCTGCGCTCGGCTCTCTCGCAGCGCTTCGAAGGGCGGCCGCTGGTGTTCGTTTTTGGCGCCATGCGGGACAAAGCGATCGCCGAAATGGCCGAGATTCTGTTTCCTCTCGCCGAGCGCGTCATCGCCGCACGCGCCGAGAATCCGCGATCTGCTTTTCCGGAAGAAATACGGGAGGCTGGCGCGCGCACCGGCGCCGTCATCGAACTTGCGCCCTCGGTGCGGGACGCGATCGTGCTGGCGCGCCGGGAGATTCCGCCGAACGGAGTCGTCGTGATCACCGGCTCCATCTACGTGGTCGGAGAAGCCATGCAGGCCCTGGCAATCACGGGTGCATAAGCCGCGATTCCGCGGATTTGCTTACTTTTGAGTCAACCCACGCCATCCAGCTACTCTCTAATTACAGGGCAAGAGGTGCCTTGGAAAATGTGGATTTTGTTTTCGTTTTTCGTGCTGCTGTGGGTCCTGAGCATTCACCTGTATTTTCCCGTGCTGGCGATTTTGGGATTGTTCGCCGGCATGCTGTTAACGGCCGGACTGGCGCTGCTGCCGGCGCGGGAGTAATGCGGAAGAGTTTTGTTTACCGCAAGGATTCCGGTAAATTTTCGTGGTGATTCTGGCGCGGTGCGCTTGCGCACGGCGCCGCAGAGTGGTATAAAAGAACTCGTACGAGATGGCGTCACGTTCGCCGGTCGTCAGGGATTTGAATCCTGACCGCGTCCCCGGCATCAAATCAGTAGAGCCAGCAAGAAGGCGCTGCACGGTTTGCCACCTCAAATTGGCCTCGTTCAGAGGCTTCCATTCGGGAACAAGGTTCTCGAAGGGTCGTAAGACCTCCAATTGATCTTTTCAGGTTTTAAAAAATCTCTCGGGCGTTGTGCGCGCCAAAATTGGGCTGCGCCGCCGCGGGAGAGCATACGCGCGAACGCGTCAGCAGCGCTCCTCAAGCGAGGTGAGAAGCTGCCCGATTGGGGCGGCGGCTCGGGTTGACAGTGCTCCGCAAGTCGCGATATGTTTGCAAGGTTTCGAGGACAGACGGAAGCGGACTAGTGCCGCCGAAGTCGGTCAATCCGAACCGAACCGCTCAGAGCGGCTCCGGAACGGTCTTTGACAACAGGTTGAACGTGCCAGTCGCGAGTGATGGTGCTCGGGTTTAATGTCGAGCGACATACTCACAAAATTGGTAGGCTCCGTTTTCGGACGGGGTCACCTTTATCAGGTTTCAAACGAGAGTTTGATCCTGGCTCAGAATCAACGCTGGCGGCGTGCCTAACACATGCAAGTCGAACGAGAAAGCGGGAGCAATCCCGCGAGTAAAGTGGCGACCGGGTGAGTAACACGTGACTAACCTACCCTCAAGTGGGGAATAACCTCGGGAAACCGGGGCTAATACCGCATAACATCGCGAGCTGGAATGCTTGCGATCAAAGGAGCAATTCGCTGGAGGAGGGGGTCGCGGCTGATTAGCTAGTTGGCAGGGTAACGGCCTACCAAGGCGATGATCAGTAGCCGGCCTGAGAGGGCGCACGGCCACACTGGAACTGAAACACGGTCCAGACTCCTACGGGAGGCAGCAGTGGGGAATTTTGCGCAATGGGGGAAACCCTGACGCAGCAACGCCGCGTGGAGGATGAAGCCCCTTGGGG